>JANYFU010000381.1 GCA_025359665.1 Caulobacteraceae bacterium | reverse complement strand
AACCTCTACGGCGTGGTTGGCCGAACGGCTGGCAGCGTCGGCGGCTACAGTTACTCGAAGGGCATGAAGGCCGCCGGCTTTGTCTGGACCGACGCACGCCTGGATAGCTATCTGCCCGCCCCACGCACCACCGTTCCGGGCACCAAGATGTCCTACGGCGGTTTGAAGGATCCGGCCAAGAGAGCCGATCTGATCGCCTTTCTCGACACACTGAAATAGCCAGATCGGAAATCGTGCGATGAAGACGCAAAGCGTGAATTTCGCTATTGGTCGCTTGAGGACCGTTGCCGCGTGGGTTCTTGTGGTGGCGTTGCAGGCGCTTCTGGCGCCCTCCGCTCATGCCGTGCCCAGCTTCGCGGTTCAAACCGGCCAACCTTGCGAGGCCTGCCACGTGGGGAGCTTTGGTCCGCAACTGACCCCCTTTGGACGCAACTTCAAGATGAACGGCTACACCAGTCGGGCGGGTGGTTTCACCCTGCCGCTTTCGGCGATGGTGGTGTCTTCCTACAACCACACAGGTAAGGGCCAGCCCGGCGGCGCGGCGCCTGGGTATGGCGAAAACGACAACTTCGGTCTTGATCAGGCCAGCCTGTTCATCGCCGGCGGCGCCGGTCATTTCGGAGCGTTCATCCAGGCGACCTATGACGGCGTGGCCAAGGCCTTCAGCTGGGACAATCTGGATGTCCGCGCCACCACGGCGACCACGATCAAGGGCATGAACGCGGTGTTCGGGCTCAGCCTGAACAATTCGCCGACGACCCAGGACGTGTTCAATACGCTACCGGCCTGGGGCTACCCCTACACATCCTCCAGTCTGGCCCCGACGCCAGGCGCTTCTCCGCTGATCGGTAATCTGGCGCAAACTACCCTGGGCATCACCGGCTACGCCTGGCTCGACAATCAGTTCTACATCGAGGTCGGCGGTTATCAGTCGCCCAGCGCCGGGTTCCTGATCCACGCCGGGGCCGACCCCACCGCTCCTGGCTCGATCAAGGGCACGGCCCCCTATGCGCGTATCGCCTGGCAAAAAAGCTATGCCGACCGGAACTTCGAGATCGGTGCGTTCGTGCTCGACGCGGATATCTATCCGGGTCTCGATCGCACCACCGGATATGCCGACCACTACCTCGACCTGGGTCTGGACGCGTCGTACCAGCTGTTCGCCAGCCGTGGAAACACCCTGACGATGAATGCGCGCTATACGCATGAGCATCAGAATTTGAGGGCCTCCCAGGCGCTGGAGGCGGCCTCCAACGCCCACCAGACGCTTGAGGACTTTCGGATCGACGCCTCGTACTACTGGCGCAACAAGATCGGCCTGACGCTTGGTGCGTTCGACACCTGGGGGTCAAACGATCCCTTGCTTTATGGCGCAAGCTCGATCACCCAGTCCGACAGCTCGGGTTTCATGGTTCAACTCGACGGCACACCGTTCGGGGCCGGCAAATCCCCGCTCGGGCCTCGCTTCAACATCCGGGTTGGTGTGCAATATACCGACTATCTGAGCTTCGATGGCGCGGGCCGCAACTATGACGGTTTTGGACGGAGCGCCTCGGATAACAACACGTTCCGGGTCTTCAGCTGGATCGCTTATTAGACCGCGCCACCCGGTGGGGTCCGCGACCTGCCCGGGGGTCTAAATCGGCCTTCGAATCCGTGTCGCCAGGCCTTAAGGGTCTGGTCCGGTGAGAGAGCCCATTGAAACGAACGATGTCCGTGCCGGACTGACCCCTGATGTCGAGGCATGGTTGCGGGCCGGCGCAGGTGGCGTCGCGCCGTGCCAGAGCGTGATCGAGACCTCGATCTCCTGGATCTACCTGTTCAGTGACCATGCGCTAAAGCTCAAGAAACCGGTCGATCTGGGCTTTCTCGATTTCACTTCGGCGCCGAAACGCCGGTGGGCCTGCGACCGCGAACTGGCCTTTAACCGCGCCACGGCGCCGGACATCTATCGCCGTGTCCACGCGATCACCCGGGACCGGACCGGCGCCCTCGCGTTCGACGGCGCCGGCGATGTCGTGGAATGGGCGCTGGAGATGCGCCGGTTCGATGAAACGGCGGTTCTCGCCAACCGGCTGGCCGTGGTTGACGGAGCCTTCGCCGAGGCCCTTGGACGCGATGTGGCGCGTTTCCACGCCCGGTCTTCGCTCGCCCCGAACGGCGGCGGCGCGGAGGGCCTGGCCTATGTCCTGCGCTCGAACGCGCATCTGCTTCGATCCGAGGTCGCCGACCTCGGGGCGGAACCGGTGGAGCGGCTGCTGGCGTCTACGGACGCGGCCTTCGCGGCGGTGGCGCCGCTGCTGGACCGGCGGCTGAGCCAAGGTTTCGTCCGCTGCTGCCACGGCGACCTTCATTTGGGCAACATCCTGTTGGAGTCGGGCGTGCCCATTCTGTTCGACTGTATCGAGTTCAACGACGGCCTGCGCGAGATCGATGTGCTGTATGACATCGCCTTCCTGTTGATGGACCTGAGCTTTCGAGGCGCGCCGGAAGCGGCCAATCGTGTTCTTAACGGTTGGCTGGACGAGGCCGCGCGGGGCTTTGACGCAGCGCTGTGGGAGGGTTTGGCGGCCCTGCCGCTTTTGCAATCCGTGCGGGCGGCGGTGCGCGCTCACGTCAACGCCTTGGAGGGCCGACGCGAGGAATCGGCGCGCTATCTCGCGGCTGCTCAAGCCTATCTGGATCCGTCGCCGCCCGTTCTGATTGCCGTGGGTGGCCTGTCCGGATCGGGAAAGTCGACGCTCGCCCGAGCGCTCGCGCCGTCCCTCGGTTCGCCGCCGGGCGCGATCGTACTGCGTAGTGACGAGGTGCGCAAACGCCTTTGGAAACGAGACCCCCCCGATATATTGCCAGTGTCCGCCTACACGCGGGCGGCGAGCGACGCCGTCTACGACGAACTGTTCGCTACCGCCCGGACCTGTCTCGCCGCCGGACGCGCCGTGATCGTTGATGCGGTATTTCTTAAGGCCGAGGAGCGGGCGCGGGTTGGCCAGTTGGCGTCGGACATCGGCGCGGCGTTCCATGGTGTCTGGCTGGAAGCCCCGCCCGAAATCCTGCAAAGTCGCATAGCGGGGCGTCGGAATGATGCATCCGACGCCGACGCCAGGGTCCTGGATATCCAGCTGGGTGTCGATCCGGGACCGATCACCTGGCTTCGCCAAGCCGACGTCAATGCTCCGGGCGGCGTTGAGCGTCTTCAGCGGCGACTGGGTCTGCCGGGTCTCCGCGCTGGCTGATAGGCGTCGCGGTCACGCAGGGATGAAACCCATACCCAGGCCGCGGCGCAGACGCCGCCCAGCGCCCAGCTTGCGGTAACCAAAATCAGTATGACGCCAAAAATCTCCAACCCCTGGACGGCGCCGGGATCCTCGGCCCTTGGCGTGACCTGTGCCACGGTTCCCGATGAAGCCGCGAATATAGGACTGAGTGGGTCAAGCATGAAGAGACCTCGGATTTTGCCAATATGATCCTGACTGATGGCGGCGCTATTGCTTTGCGATGGATCAATGCATGGAACAAACCGGGCTCCGGAACACTCCTTAGGGGGTGGGCCTATGTTGGCTCACCCTCGCGCGGGAACTAGGTTGCCGATGAAACGGCTTCGTTGAGCCGCTGGATTTAGGCGAAGATCATGAGCTACTCAGCCATCATCACCCACGTTCAACCAGGAGCTGACGCGGCGCCACGGCTGGCGTGCGCCCGGAAGCTCGCGCAGCGGTTTGGCGCGCACCTCATCGGGGTAGGGGCCGAGATGATTCAGACCCTGACCTTTGACAACGGCTACTACGCGCTCGACGCGGAATGGACCGTGGCCATGCGCCAGACCATCGAGCAACAGCTCGACGTCGCTCACGAGGACTTCAAGCGCGAGACCGCGTCGCTCGGAGCTGCTGGAACCTCCTGGTCGCGCGGTATCGATTCACCCACGCCGGCCTTGGCGGCGGCCTCTCGGGCGGCGGATATCATTGTCGCCGGCGGCGCTCCACGGGGCGCCGAAAATGCGTATCCGGACATCTCGGCCGCGGAGTTGACCATTCAGGCGGGACGGCCGGTGCTCGTCGCGCCGCCCACGGCCAAAGACTTGAGCGCGGAAAAGGTTGTGCTGGCCTGGAAGGACACGCGGGAGGCGCGCCGGGCCCTTTCCGACGCCTTGCCTTTCCTTGTGACCGCTCGAGGCGTGCTGGTGCTGGAGGTTACCGATCAGGACGACGAAGAAGATGCTCGAATCCGTACCGAGGATGTGGCCCGGGCTCTGGTCAGGCGAGGCGTCGCCGCCGAGGCGCGTGTCACGCTGCATGACCACGCTCCCGCGGCTCAGAGACTGCTCGAAGCAGCGGCGGCGTACGGCGCCGATCTGATCGTTCTGGGCTGCTATGGTCACTCCCGTCCGGGGGAATGGGTGTTCGGCGGTGTCACCCGAGACCATCTTGCTCAGGATGATGTCTTTCTGCTGCTCAGCCACTGATATCGAGCGTTGTAGCGAAACCGAGGGGTGACCGGCCTCAATCCTTAAGGCTGGTGTAGATCTGCGCGCCGGCCAAGGTAATGATGAAGGCGGCGAAGCCGACCAGAACGATACTACCGAAGATCATTTCAGGAACAGACATGGATCACCAAAGGTTGATGTTGATGTTGAGGTAGCGGGGTTAGGCGCAGAGTTCCGCCAGTGTGCGGGGCTTCTGGATCTGGACGGAGCGGCAACCGGCTAGCCGGATAAGGCCCAAGATCTGGAACTGGGTGAGGGTGCGCGAGACGGTTTCGATCGTCAGGCCGATGTAGTCGGCTATATCCTGGCGCGACATTGGCAACTCCAGGGCCTCGCCGCCGCCGAGCCGGGCGGCCATATCGACCAGGAAGTTCGCCAGGCGCTCGCTGGCCGACCGTCTGCCGAGGGTGACGGCGTGATCCTGACTGCGTTGCAGGGCCTTCATGGCCTGGCGCCATAGTCGCCGGTTGGCGCCAGCATCATCCTCGTCGCCAAGCGTCGAGCGGCGCGCGACGACCAGCACCGTATCGGTCAGGGCTTCGACCGTGGTCCGGTGGTCGGCTCCCAGTTCGATGCCGAATACATCGCCGGGCAAGTAGAAGTCGCAAATCTGACGGCGCCCGTCCGACAGCAGCCGGAAGCTTCGCACCGCGCCTTTGACCACCTTGAAGACCTGGTCGGCGGGCTCGCCCTCGCCAAAGATCTCCTGGTCGCGCGACACACTCATTGTGATGCCGATCAGCCGAATATCGTCTGGCTCCGTAGGGGACGTTGGCGGGACCGGGTATGGGCGCCGCTGGACCTGGTTTGTGGACATCTGCATGACTTGGCTCCGCTCCGAGTGGGCGAGGGCAAGCTACGACGCGGGCAAGGCGGCCGAAATTCGGGTCCAGTCCCTAAGGTGGGGCCGCTAAGGGACAGTACGGAGGGGGCGCGGTCGGCGGCGTTGATGGAAATCAAGGCAAGTGCGGTGATGACGCGGCAACCTCCAGCTTCGTGGAAACATGGCTGATTTCAATGGACCAAGTTACGGAGCAGCGAAGACGCTTTTCCATCCTGATCGTCGAGGATGATGTGTCCTTGCTGGCGTCGCTGGAGTTCGCTCTTGAGGCCGACGGCTTTACGGTGTTTCCATTCGCGAGGGCCGGATCCTTGCTGTCGGCGCCCATACATGCGGATTGCATGGTGATCGACATGCGACTACCCGATCTTGACGGGTTGACCGTCGTCTCCAGGCTGCGGGAGCGGGGTGTCTGGGCTCCGGCCATCCTGATTACCACAAATCCAGACCGCCGCACTCGCCTGGCGGCCCAGGCCTTAGGGGTTCAGATCGTCGAGAAGCCCCTGATCACTGGTGAGCTACTCGGCCGAATCAACCAGTTGATCGCGGCCAATCACCGCTGATGCCTGGTCGGGCAGACGCGTGGTCTAGCCAGGATCGGCGCGCATCGCCATCCGCACCAGTTCGGAAAGACTGTTGGCGTGCATCTTGGTCATCAGGTTGGAGCGATAGATTTCAATTGTTCGCGGACTTATATCCAGGTCATGAGCGATGACCTTGTTGGCCTTCCCCGCCAGCAGGCCGATCAGAACGTCATGCTCGCGCCCGGAGAGGGTGGCGATCCGTGCGGCGATCTCGGCTTTTTCCGCCTCCCTGGCCTGATCCTGGCCGCTAGTCGCCATGGCGCGCCGCACGGCGCCGAGGATCTGGTCGTCGTTGAAAGGTTTCTCAAAGAAGTCGATGACCCCGGCTTTCATGGCTTCCACCGCCAGGGGCACATCCCCGTGGCCGGTCATCACGATGACCGGCAGGCCGACCCCGATTTCCTTCAGTCTCCGGACCAGTTGCAGGCCATCCATTTCCGGCATTCGCACATCGGTGATCACGCAACCACGCGCATGTTTGGCGACATCGAGAAAGGCCGCGGCGCTGGCGTAGCTGTCGTAGGCAACGTCAGCCGTCGACAGTAGAAAACCGAGGGCGTCCCGAACCGCGTCGTCGTCATCGATGATATGACACTTCAACTCAGACACGGGTTGTCCCCTCGCTCACATTAGGTAGGGTGAAGGTAAAGGTCGCGCCGCCCGTCAAATTATTCTCCGCCCCAATGGTTCCGCCATGAGCCTCGATAATTGTTCGGCAGATCGACAGCCCCACGCCCATGCCGTCCTTCTTGGTAGTCATAAAGGGATCGAACAGCCTTGGAAGAGTCAGTTCACCAATCCCCGAGCCCGTATCGGAAATTGAAACGACTATGAATCTGTCCGGACCCGGCGCGACGCGGATTCCCAAACTGCGATGGGGCGACGTTCGCATTGCGTCAACCGCATTGCGCAGCAGGTTAATCACCACCTGCTGAATCTGCACTCGATCCACCAATGCCGTCTCGCAAGCTGGGTCGAAGGTCTTGGAAACGCGAATGCCCAATTCGTTCGCGCCAACCAGGGCCAGCGTGCTGGCCTCCTCGATCAGGCCAGGCAGGTTTTCCAGACGCTTTTCAGTTTCACCGCGTCCGACAAACTGCCGCAGCCGCTGGATCACGTCCCCGGCCCGGATGGCCTGGCCTGCCGCCTTGCCGAGCGCTTCCGATAGCCGCGGTCGATCAGCCGGATCGTCCCTTTCAAGCAGTCGCTGTGAGCCGCGCAGATAGTTGGCGATCGCGGACAACGGCTGGTTGAGTTCGTGAGCCAGGGCCGAGGCCATTTCGCCCATGGCCGTAAGGCGGGACAGATGCGCGATTTCCGATTGGAGTTCCCGCAGCCTAGCCTCCGTCTGCTCGCGCTCGGTCAGATCACGAACGAAGCCCGTAAAGAAGCGTCTATCGCCCACGCGCATTTCACCGACCGTAAGGTGCATGGGAAACGTGGATCCGTCACGGCGCCGCCCCGCGACCACACGGCCGATCCCGATGATACGTCGCTCGCCCGTGTTCATGTAGTGCGTCATGTAACTGTCGTGCGCGGTCCTGTCCGGGTCCGGCATCAGAACGCAGATATTCTGCCCTACCAGATCGAGCGACGGCCAGCCGAACAGTCGTTCCGCGGTCGAGCTTAAGGATTGCACCTCCCCATTGCTGTCAACCACCAGCATGGCGTCCGGGACTGTGTCGAGAATGGACTGAAGATGGGCCTCGCGTTCTCGCAGCTGACTGTCGTCGATGGTGAGGCGCGCGCGCTTGGCCCGCATTCGCCGCCCCATCGCGCCGAGGCCGATCGAAAGAACAACAAACAAGCCCAGCGCCAAGGGGTCGATGTCCCAACCCGCTTGCGATCGTATGACCAGGACCCCAACAATCCCAAGGCCCGCGGCGGTCAATCCGGGGGCCGCGCCGCCCTCGGATACGGCCAGAAGCACCACTGGCGCGAACAATAGAAAAAGCGCTTCTGAGCCCAGGCGTGGGGCTAGCCATGCCCGGGCGCCCAGCCCCGCCGCGATCCCGCAAACGGCGATGGCGTAGGCCCCTGCCGTCCGGCGGTCCCAAATGGCCGGCTGTTCAGTGGTTTCGCGCACCGGTTCGGTGATCATGCCGGTTTTAGACCACCGGCCAGGGGCAGGGTAAAGCCGTCGCCGGAACCTTGGCGACCTTAGAGGTTATCGTCCGGTGGCGACCGCTACCGCATCCAGCTCGGGGCGCCCGTCCCGGTCTGCATGAAGCCCACCAGGAGGAAACCGAGCAGAACCAGCCCCATGACGGCGATGCCGATGCCCAGGTAGGATTCGAGTTTTTCAGCGATGTGCCTGGGTTTGCGGTGTGTCGCCAGGGGCTTGTGGTCCTCAGGCCGAAGCACGTCCTGTTTCATGACTATCCCTCTCTCTCTGACGATCTCGCCGTTCGGGTTCAGATCGTTCGTTACCTAATTGAAATAATCTTCAGTTTGGCCGACGTCAATCGTCATGATGTGGGGATCGCTACAGTTGACCGTCATCGGACCGGGACTCTCAAATTTGATCACGATCGCCAGAGTTTTCGGTCATGCATCTGAAAGATCCCGTGCCGAGGTTATCTCTTCCGAGATGAAGCTAAAACTTAAGGCTTCGGAGGCGAAAATTTCAACCATCTAGGCCAAGGTGAACAATAGCTCGCATCCAGTTTCATCCACGGGCCGCGGGCAGTTTCGGGAGCAAGATTTGCGCGCCTAATGCGGTTTCCGCTATCGCGGTATGTTCATGGGTCGGCCTCCTGGCTGGCCGGCGATCCCGGCTCCGGAGAACAGATTGACGCAAGCGCAGCCGGCACTGGAACATACCCCGCCGATCGATGGTCGGCGCCGGCGCACCCTGGACAGCCGGGCGCGGATCATCGCGGCGATGCTGGACCTCACCCAGGCGGGCCATATCTCGGTCAGCGCCGAACTTGTGGCCGAGCGGGCGAAGGTTGGGCTGCGCACCGTTTTTCGCCATTTCAAGGATA
>JANYFU010000320.1 GCA_025359665.1 Caulobacteraceae bacterium | reverse complement strand
CTGTTCGAGCGCGGCATCGACATTTGCCACGAGACGGTACGACTCTGGTGGAACCGATTTGGCCCCATGTTCGCCGGCGAGATCCGACGGAAACGGGTTCAACACATGCGCCAGTTCACCCACTGGCGTTGGCATCTGGATGAGGTCTTTGTCCGGATCAACGGCAAGCAGAAGTATCTGAGGCGCGCCGTCGACCACGAGGGCGAGGTCTTGGAATCCTTTGTCACAGAGAAGAGGGACAAGGCCGCGGCATTGAAATTCATCAAGAAAGCGATGAAGCGCCACGGCCGGCCCAAGGCCATCGTCACCGATGGACTGCGCTCCTACGGCGCCGCGCTGAAAGACTTGGGCGCACGGCGCCTGCAGGCGCCGGTCGGCCGCTGGAAAAACAACAGGGCTGAGAACAGCCACCTTCCCTTCCGACGACGAGAGCGGGCGATGCTCAGGTTTCGGAGGATGAAGACCCTACAGAAATTCGCCTCGGTTCACGGCTCAGTCCACAACTATTTTCAACAGGAGCGCCATCTCGTCAGCCGCGAAGTCTACAAGCAGAGACGCTCGGCCGCCCTGGCCGAGTGGCGCGCCGTCATGGGATAAAGCCAGGCCGGGTTTGGGCTTCCTGCGCCCAGGTGGAGACGAGTGCGCGTTGGACTGACACCTTCCGCGTGGCGCTTGTCGGATCGAAGAGCCGGTAAGATATTGATCGGCTGGCGTAGCCGGGCCTATAGCAAGAGGCTGGTCGCGGAAGATCGAAGGGCTGAACATCAATGTGTTTTATCGATAGGCAATTGTTGGTCGGCCTTGCGGGGATGATCGTGGTCGCGGTCGGGTCTCTGGCGCCTCATTCCGCGCAAGCAGTTGTTTTGACTTGTGAAATGGGTCAAAATCAGTATTATCCGGACAACAGTCCGGCTTTCAAGACTGTGCTATTGGACACATCCGACCATTCCGTAGTTGATGGCAACGGAAGTGAAAATGCTACCTTTTCGTCAAGCGACACGAAATACGAACTTACCTACGTCAAGGCCGGGTTGAGTTATAAATATATCGTGCTCCGCACGACTGGTGACATGAATCTGATTCACCATTCCGCGTCGGGGAACGGGGCGAACTACAAGTGCGAGCTGTCTCACAGCGCACCGAAATTCTGAGGAGCATGCTATCGCCAGCGGTCGAGCGGAGGGCAACGGCGCAAGACCGCCTGTAAACAGCTGTTGACACACCCTTCGCTCAGCCAAGGCAGCGATAGCTCGCGCGGCGCGCGCGGTGATCGGTTTCGGGACGAAACAGGTCAACCGCCACCCGCAACCAGGCGTCGAGTGGTGCTTACTCAAAACTCGGTAACGGCGCTCACTTGTCGCGCGCGGTCGGCACGGCCGCCTCGGGCCCGGTCGGGGCGGCGATGCGATCGATCGTGGCCACAACGGGCGTCCAGGGGGTCAGCAGTGGCGGGCGGCTCACCCGGTTGAAGTGGCGTTCGGGCGCGTAGCGCGGAGCCTCCGGCGCAAACGCCTCCACCTTGAGCGCGCCGATCGCCGCCATCAGATCGCTGGCGGCGTTATAAGCGTCGCGGCGAGCGTCGGCCAAGGCGATCTGGGCCGTGTAGAGGTCCTGTTCGGCGATCAGTACGTCGAGGCTGGAGCGCAGGCCGAGTTTGCCTTCCTGACGGCTGCCCTCGAAGGCGACCTTGGCCGAGTCCGCCGCCGCCTGATCGATCGCCACGCTCTCGTTGAGGCCGGCCAGCCGGTGCCACGATTGCGCGACCAGAAACAGCACCAGCCGGCGGGCCGTCTCTATACCGATGCGATCGACCGAATTGGTCTCGATGGCCTGGCGGATCAGCGATGAGGTAAGCCCGGCGGTGGTCAGCGGCAGCGTCGCTACCGCCGAAGCGGCAAGCTCATGGCCATAACCCGCGAAGGGCGTCCCCAGCCCATAGGTCGAGCCCGACAGGCTGGCGCTGCCCTGCAGTGAGAACGTGGGCCGGGTTTGGGCGCGCGCGGCGGCGATGCGCGCGGCGCTGGCCCGTTCGGTGTAGTCGGCCTGGCGAAGCTGCGGATTGGCGGCCATAGCGACGGTGTCGGCGTCTTCGACCGTTTTGGGCAGGAACTTGGCGAGCGGGGGCTCGGGGGCCAGTTCGCCCGGAAGCTGGCCGACAACCTGTTGGTAGGCCGCGCGGCTGACGTTGAGGTTGGCTTGCGCCGTGGCGGCTTGCGACCGCGCCGCGGCGACGCGCTCCTGGGTCTGGGCGACGTCGGTGCGGGTGATCTCGCCGACCTTGTAGCGGGCGCCGATCTCGGCCTGCTGACGCTGCAACAGGGTCACGGTATCCCGGGCGATCGCCAGGCTCTCCTGGTCGTGGCGGACCGCGACATAGGCCTGGATCACCGTTTGCAACAGGCTCTGTTCGGTCGACAGCAGGGCCTGCCGGCCGGCCAGGACGCTGGCCTGGGCGGCGTCGACTTCGCCGGCCACCCGCCCGCCGGTGTAGAGCGGCTGGGTGAGGATCAGCGTCGCATTGGAGCTTTGGGTTTCGTAGGTTGGCCGACCGTCGGCGGTGATTTGCAAGACGCTGGAATTGCTGGTGGTCACCGAGGCCTGAACACTGGCCGTCGGCCCATAGCCCGCCCTCGCCTGCACATAGGTCTCATCCACGCCACGCAGCGCCGCGCGTTGCGCCAGCAGGGTGGGGTTGGTCTGATAGGCCATGGCGATGGCGTCGGCGAGGGTTTCGGCGCGCGCGGCCCCGACCAGAGCCAAGACCGCGCCGAGCGTCAGGCAGGCGACCTTCATCGTCGAGAGCTGGACCGGCATGGTCGACATCGAGGTTTCCACCGTAGGGAACGCAAGTGGCCGCCAGCGCGGCCTTCCGCGCCATTGGTTAGCCCAGCCCCGCCCCCAGGACAACGCACTGATACTGGGCCGCCTCGGCGCCATTATTTGCCAACGCGGGACGGGTCGCGGACGTCGGACAGCCACGCATTGATCGCGGCCCTGGGCTTATTGGTTCCGTCTCTGATTCAGGAATAGGCTCCGGTGTCGGACGACGGCATCCCATGATGGTGCCCCCAATTGCAGCGTCCGACGCTATCTCGCCACATCGGGTTATTGCGTATTGGACGGAAGGGCGGAAAGTGCCTAGACGTTCGCGGCGATGCGCCCCGAGAGAGTAATATGGCTGATTATTCTCTAACCCCCGAAGTCCTGAACACTTTCGTGCACGTCAGCCGTCTGCATGGCGTCGACACCACTCTACAAGCCTTGCAGCGCCGATACGCCTTCGACGAGGAGGGCGTACCCGACAGCGCCCTCGTATCGATCGCCACCGACCTGCGTCTCGAAGCGCGCTGGGCCACGGTGAAATGGTCGCAGTTGCCAAAGCTGAGGAACGTGCTGCCGGCCATGCTGATGCTGCGCGACGGCACGGCGATCATATTGCAATCGGTCACCAACGAGCAGGGCGCGGGCTTGGTGGCGCATGTCGTCGACCCCCAACCCACCGGCGACGTACAGGCTGCGATCGGCGGCGAGCAGCTCTCGCAGATCTGGGATGGGCGGGTGCTGCTGGTCAGGCCCAGCGCCCTGATCGACGATAACGACAAGCCGTTCGGCATACCCTGGCTGATCAGCCAGGTGCTGCGCGAGAAAGGCCTGTTCCGCGATATCGGCATCGCCTCGCTGATCGCCACCGTCTTCATTCTGGCGCCGCCGTTCATCATCATGATCGTCATCGACCGGGTGCTGGTCAATCATTCCGCCTCCACCCTGGCCGTCATCACCATCCTGCTGCTGGTGATGATCACGTTCGAAATGGCGTTGAGTTACCTCAAACGCATGTTCATGGAGATCGCCGCCACGCGCATCGACGGGCGGCTGCAGCTGTATGTGATGGAACGCCTGCTTCGCCTGCCG
>JANYFU010000305.1 GCA_025359665.1 Caulobacteraceae bacterium | reverse complement strand
CTGGTGATCGGGTCCGGCCCCTGCGGCCTGTTCGCCGGCCTGCTGCTCGCTCAGATGGGCTATCGCCCGATCATCCTGGACCGCGGAAAGGTGGTGCGTGAACGCACCAAGGACACCTGGGACCTGTGGCGACGCGGCGTTCTCCACCCCGAGTCCAATGTCCAGTTCGGCGAGGGCGGCGCGGGCACCTTTTCCGACGGCAAGCTCTACAGCCAGATCAAGGACCCCCGCCACCTTGGCTGCAAGGTGCTGGCCGAGTTCGTCATGGCCGGGGCGCCGCCGGAAATTCTCACCGAGGCCCATCCCCACATCGGCACCTTCCGGCTGGTGACCGTGGTGGAGAGTCTCCGACGCGCTATCGAGGGGCTTGGAGGAGAGTATCGGTTCCAGAGCAAGGTGACCGATCTGGTCGTCGAGGTCGGCGGTAACGGTTCGCGGCGGGTGCGCGGCGTGATCTTGGATAACGGCGAGCAGATCCGGAGCGGTCATGTGGTTCTGGCGATCGGCCATAGCGCCCGGGACACTTTCCAGATGCTGTACGACCGGGGCGTACATATCGAAGCCAAGCCTTTCTCCCTCGGCCTCCGCATCGAGCACCCCCAATCCGTGATCGACCGGGCGCGTTTCGGAACCCATGCAGGCCATCGGGATCTCGGCGCAGCCGACTACAAGCTCTCCCACGGCTGCTCGAACGGCCGGACGGTCTACAGTTTCTGCATGTGTCCCGGAGGAACGGTCGTGGCGGCCGCCTCCGAGCCTGGCCGGCTGGTGACCAATGGCATGAGCCAGTATTCGCGCAACGAGCGCAACGCCAACGCCGGGATCGTGGTGGAGATAACCCCCGAACGCGACTTTCCGACTCATCCGTTGGCCGGTATCGAACTCCAGCGCCATTGGGAGGCCAGGGCTTTCGTCGCCGGGGGCGAAACCTATGCGGCCCCGGCGCAGCGGCTGGAGGATTTTCTGCTCGGGCGTCGATCAACCGAACTCGGATCAGTGGTTCCGTCCTACAAGCCGGGCGTTCGCCCCACCGATCTGGCGGATTGCCTGCCGGACTACGCCATCCAAGCGATCCGCGAAGCCCTGCCGGTTTTCGGCCGCCAGATCCCCGGCTACGACAACCCGGATGCCGTGCTCACAGGGGTGGAGACCCGGACGTCGTCACCGATCCGAATCGCCAGGGGTCTGGATTTCCAGAGCCTCAACACCGCGGGCCTGTATCCGGCGGGGGAGGGCGCCGGCTATGCCGGGGGCATCCTCTCCGCCGCGGTGGACGGGATACGGGTGGCTGAAGCGATGGCGCTGGCCATGGGGTAGTCGCGTTGTCTGGGTGGTGGTGCTGGCGTTCTATGCCCGACCGAAGACTAAAAAACCTTCGACGGAATTGGCGCCGTGCTCGGCGGTAGGGCAAGCGCCGATCGCATGATCCAATAGATTACGTTCTGTTCGAAGGTCCCATGGACCCACTGGGCCCCTGGACCGCGTGCATAGACTGGTACGTCCTCGCCGCTGTGGGTTTCCGTGGACAAGGGTGTCGTGGCCCTCTGCCTGTACGACGGAGCAACGGCGTCGTTGTTGGTCAAAGGCGGGGACGCGCCCGCTCCGGCGCCGGACGGGTGGCCGGGACCATTGGCATAGGCGAGGGTGGTGTAGGGCCGACCGCCCGCGTCCAGCTGCGGCGTCCCGTCGAGCCCGACCGTCAGGCCAAGGATCGGGTTGCCGCGCTTGGGATAGCCGCCGATGGTCAGGGTGTGCCCGTGGTCGGCGGTGACCACGATCAGGGTGTCGTCCTTGGTCACTTGCGCGGCCAGGGCCACGACGTCGGACAGCTCCACAGTCCGGGCGAGGGCTTGGGATGCGTTGCCCAGATGGTGGGCGTCGTCGATTCCGCTGGCGTCCACCACCAGCACATAACCCTTTCGCTGGCTCGCCAGCAACTTGATCGCCGTCTGGGTCATGTCGGCGAGCGTCGGCAAATCCGGTGTCGGCGGGACGTTGTCGGCCGCCGCGACCATGTCGTCCGGGGCGAATAGCCCCAGAATGGGTCCTGGAGGGGCGGCGGCGACGTCCTTCAGCTGCGTTGCGGACCAAACATAGTGGCCGGTGGGGTTGCGGGAATTCCATTGAGCAATCAGGTCCCCGCCCGCCAACCGAACCCCGTGCCGATCGGGCTCTTGGGGATCGGCCTGGTCCGGGGCCATGAAGGCCAGGCGCCCGCCGCCCAGCACGACGTCCAGTCCGCCACGGTGATCGAACAGCACCAGCTGCCGGGCGATATCCTGGCACCCTTCATCCAGGGCGCTCCGCGGCATTCGG
>JANYFU010000295.1 GCA_025359665.1 Caulobacteraceae bacterium | reverse complement strand
GCGAGCGGGATCTACGACCGGCCGTCGTCCAGCGCAAAGTCACCAACGGCTATCGCGCCATGTGGGCGGCCCAGGGTGAGGCCGATATCCGAACCGTCATCGACACCGCTCGTCTCAAACACAGCGCCAACAGGTTCCAGACCATCCTCGGCGTCGTTACCGCCTGATTTTAGGACCCCCAAAAGGGGTGGGTAATTACGATCATCATTTCCACCCACAGCAGCTTCGTGGCCAACAAGCTCGGTCTCGACCATTTGATCGTCCTGCGAGACGGAAAAGTGGCGCGGATCTCAGAATTGGAGGCCAGCGATTTCTTCAAGAAGCTGGCAGGGTATGACACCCTGCGCTTGACGCTGGCCCGCAAAGCTATCCTGGTAGAAGGCGACTCCGACGAGCTCGTCGTCCAGCGAGCCTACATGGACGCCAACGACGGACGGCTACCCATCCAGGACGGCATCGACGTGATCTCGGTTGGCACCGCCTTCCTGCGTTTCTTGGAGCTGGCGAGCGCGCTGAAGATCCCTGTGGCCGTAGTGACCGACAAAGACGGCGACACCGCCGCCGTCGAGAAGAAGTACGCCGCGTACAACGGCGCATCCTTCATCAGGATTTGCTTTGATCCCGTCGTCGACAGCGGATCCCTTACCCTCAATGGCAAGGCGTTGAACTACAACACGTTGGAGCCAAAGATTCTGAAGGCGAATAGCCTCGAGACCCTCAACAGCGTACTTGGAGCATCGGCGAAAACAGACGACGAACTCCGCATTCACATGCGCGCCAACAAGACTGAGAGCGCCTTGTCCATTTTCAATTCAAAGACCGCAATCGCCTATCCCAACTATATCAAGCAGGCCATCGCGCCGTGACCGGGGAGAACAAGATCGTCATCGCCGCCGCCGGCGCCGGCAAGACGACTTACCTCGTCGAGCAAGCAGTGAAGATCAAGGGCGAACGGGTCCTGATCACGACCTACACAGAGTCCAACGAGACGGAGATTCGACAGAAATTCTTCGACCTCATCGGCCATGTGCCGGCCAATGTCGTGATCATGACCTGGTTCAGCCTCCTGATCGCCCACGGCGTGAAGCCATTTCAGGGAGGCCTGTTCGAATTTACCGTCACCGGCATGCTCTTGGTCCAGGCGCAGTCGGGAATTCGGTTCTATAATAGCAAGGGCATCGGGGTGCCTTGGCCCGAAGATGAGATTGACAAGCACTTCTTCGATCCCACCGGGCAGGTCTATTCGGACAAGCTGTCCAAGCTCGTGATCCGGTGCAATGACAAGAGCGGCGGCGCCGTCATCGATCGGCTTAGCCGCGTGTTCCCCAACATCTTCGTCGACGAGGTCCAAGACCTGGCCGGCTACGATCTCGACATCCTGGCGGCGCTCGCAAGTAGTTCTGCACGCCTGCTCATGGTCGGCGACCCGCGACAGGTGACCTATTTGACCCATCATGAACGCCGCCTTGGGAAATATGCCGATGGCGGTATCGTCGCCTTCCTTCGGCAGGAGCTTCCCCGGAAGGTCGCTGTCGAGGTCGATGAAACTAGTCTGAACCGGTCGCATCGCAACAGCGCCGCTATCTGCGCGGTCTCCTCGCGACTGTATCCGGGGCTCCCGGCCAGCCACGCCTGCGAATGTGACGGGTGCCGTAGAGATCCACCGGAGGGCGCCGGCGTGCTCATCCTCGCGACCGCCAATTACGCACACTATCTGGCGAGCGTCAGACCCATGCAGTTGCGCGACAAGATCACCAGCAGTGGTGTCGACAAACGGTCACCCGTGATGAATTTCGGAGAATCCAAGGGGAGAGGGTTTGATCATGTTGTCATCCTTCCCACGGCACCGATGCAGAAGTGGCTGGTCGACCCCACTGTCGAGTTGAAGGCGCAGAGCCGAGCCAAATTCTACGTCGCGCTCACGCGCGGGCGCCACAGCGTGGCCATCGCGATGGATTGGAAATCAGGTCCACTACCGACGGGTTTCACACTCTACCAGCAAATATCAGATACGTTCTGAAAATCGATCGTATGAGCCCAAATGACCTGGGACCTAGCTTGACCCGATCGACAGCAGGTTGACCACCGGCCGGTAAAGTTCCTCCAGATAGGCCACATCCGACGGCTCCAAGATGATCTCCGTCGCGGCGACCAGCTGATCGAGCTGTTCGACCCGCGAGACCCCAACGATCGGCGCGGTGACGGCGGATTTTGAGAGCAGCCAGGCCAAGGCGATCTGGGCCGGGGTCTTGCCGTATTTGTCGGCGGTCTCGATGACCCGGGCGGCGATGTCGAACACCGCCTCGCCCTGGTAGAGGCTTTCGGTGCGCATCCGGTCGCGGCCCTGGCTGCGGGCGGTCGATCCGCCGGCGAAGCCGCCCTGATAGGCGCCGGCCAATATGCCCCGGGCCAGGGGCGACCAGGGGGTCACGGCGACGCCGTTGTTCTCGCAATAGGGCAGCATCTCGCGCTCTTCCTCGCGATAGACGAGATTGTAGTGGTTCTGCATCGAGACGAACGGCGTCCAGCGGTTCATCTTCGCGGTCAGCTGCAACTCGGCGAACTGCCAGGCGAACATCGACGAGGCGCCGAGGTAGAGCGCCTTGCCCGCCTTCACCACGTCGTGCAGCGCCTCAAGCGTCTCCTCGATCGGCGTGGTTTCATAGCCAGGCACGCCCCGCGGGTGGCGGTGGATGACCAGATGGTCGATGTAGTCGTGGCCGAGGCGTTTCAGGCAGGCGTCGACACCCTCCATCACATGCTTGCGCGACAGGCCCCCCTGGTTACGGTTGCGACCCATCGGCATGGCGATCTTCGTCGCCAGCACATACTGGTCGCGAGGCAGCAGTTCGCGCAGCAGGGCGCCCACCACGATCTCGCTGGCGCCGATCCCATAGATGTCGGCGCAATCGAAATAGTAGAGGCCCCGGTCGATGGCCGCCTTGAACAGCGGACGGGCGTCGTCGATCCCCAAGGTCCAATCGCCCTGATGGCCACGTCCGGGCTCGCCGAAGTTCATCGTGCCCAGGCACAGGCGTGAGACGATCAGGCCGCTGTTGCGGCCCATCTGGATGGTCTTGAGCATGACGGTTCCCCCTGGCTTCGGCGCGTTTTTGATCCCCCAGTGCGGCGATCATGGGTTAACCTGACCTCAAGAGCGGCTTCGATACAACACGGCGCCATCAGCGGAGGAACCCCATGATCGTCGAGATGCGCACCTACACCCTGTTTCCGGGCAAGGTCGGCCCCTACCTGGCCCTCTACGAGACCGAGGGCCTTGCCACTCAGACCCGTATCCTGGGCAAGCTGGTGGGTTATTATTCCACCGAAATCGGGGATGTGAATCAGGTCGTGCATCTGTGGGGATATGACAGTTTCGAGGACCGCTCGAAGCGTCGCGCGGCTCTGTTCGCTGACCCAGTTTGGCTTGCCTACATTCCCAAGGTTGTCGGCATGATCGTCACTCAGGAATCCAAAATTCTCAACCCGGCGCGGTTCTCTCCGGCATGATCGCGATACCGATTGTCATCCTGATCACCGCGACGGTGGGCTTTGGGCTCTATCTGGGGCTGAACTATCTGCGCCGGGTGCGCAACAAGCCCACGATCATCGGCGTGCACTTCCTGCTGGGCGCGGCCAGTCTGGAACCGATGGTGATCGTGCTGCACGGCGGGGTCAACGGACACGCCAAGGCCCCACTGTTCGGAATCCTGTCGGCCGCCTTTGTCGGCCTGGCCCTGCTATCGGGGGTGACCGCGGTGATGATCGGCCGGCAGTCGCGCCAGACCGCCAACATCGCCCTGGCCAGTCACGCCAGCATTGCGGCCGCCGCGTTCTTCCTGATGATCGCCTGGATCGTGACCCTCTAAAGCGTCTTCACCAAGGATGAATCTCGCCGTTCCATTTGTAGAACTTGCCGGTGTTTTCCATGGTCAGGCCGGCGATCACGGCGCGAATGCCCGCGGCGCTCTCCTCCGGCGTGATATCGGCCCCGGCCCCGCCCATGTCGGTCTTTACCCACCCTGGATGGATCAGAGAGACGGCGATGTTCTGACCCTTCAGGTCCGCGGCCATCGCCTGCATGACCCGGTTCACCCCGCCCTTGGCGCTGGAATAGGCGTAGCTGCCGCCATAGGGCCAGGTCGAGGCGCCCAGCTGGCTGGTGACGGTCATCACCTTGGCCGCCGGCGCCGCCTTGAGATTGGCGAGGAAGGCCTGGACCACCCGGAACGGGCCGATGGTCATGATTTTCAGGGCGTCGACCCAGACATCGAAATCCATCTTGTCCAAGGTCTGGGCCGTCCCGCCGGACACCCCGGCGTTGTTGATCAGGATGTCGATCGGCGCGCCGCCCACCGCCGCGGCCGCGGCAGCGATCGAAGCACCGTCGGCGACATCCATCGCGTGCACCGTAAGCTTGCCGCCGGAGGACTTGGCCAAGGCCGTGAGCTTGTCCGCATGGTCAGGCGCGCGGCAAAAGGCGAAGACCCGGTCGCCCGCCTCGGCATAGGCCCGCGCCAGCTCCAGGCCGATGCCCCGGTTCGCTCCGGTGATAAGCACGGTCGCCATGTGTTCCTCCTCAACGCTCTGTATTAAGTCTCCCTTCGAACCAGGAGCCTGACTGGTGACTTAATGACACGGCCCGGAGCCCCTCTCAACCGGGCGGGGCCTCGGACGGGATAGCGCTGATGTATGATCTTCTGACCGGCATGCGGGTGGTGGAGGCGGCGGCGTTCATCGCCGGGCCGTCGTGCGGTCTGCATCTGGCGCAGATGGGGGCGGAGGTGATCCGCATCGACCAGGTCGGCGGCGGACCGGACTATCGTCGCTGGCCGCTGACGCCCGACGGCGGGACCAGCCTCTATTGGGAAGGGTTGAACAAGGGCAAGAAATCGGTGGCCCTGGATTTGTCCCGCCCCGAGGGCCGCGAACTGGCGGCGCGGATCGCCACGGCGCCGGGCGACGACGCCGGCCTGTTCGTGACCAATTTCCCGGTCGAGGGCTTCCTCTCCTACGAACGCCTTCGCGCCCGGCGCGCCGACCTGATCTGCGTGCGGGTGATGGGCTGGCCGGATGGTCGGCCGGCGGTGGACTACACCGTCAACAGCGCGGTCGGCGTGCCGATGATGACCGGGCCGACCGATGGCGCGGCGCCGGTCAATCACGTACTGCCGGCCTGGGACCTGCTGGCCGGCGCCTATGCCGCGTTTGCCCTGGTGTCGGCCGAGCGGGCGCGGCGGGCCACCGGCCAGGGCCGGGAAGTGCGCATTCCGCTCTCGGACCTGGCCATCGCCAGCCTGGGCCACCTGGGCCAGATCGGCGAGGTCACGACCGGCGGCCAGGATCGCGGTCGCACCGGCAACGACCTCTATGGCGCGTTCGGGCGAGACTTCGTCACCGCCGACGGCCGGCGCCTGATGGTGGTGGCGATCACGCCCAGGCAGTGGACGGGCCTGGTGGGCGCGCTCGGTCTGGAAGGCCAGATCGCAGCCCTGGAGGCGGAGCTCGGCGCCGCCTTTGCGCGCGACGAGGGGGCTCGCTTCGTTCACCGCGCCCAGCTGAACCCCTTGTTCGAGGCGGCCTTCGCCGTTCGGGTCGCCGAAGACCTGACCGCCGTATTCGAAACCAAGGGGGTCACATGGGGTCCTTACCAGGGCCTGAAGCAGGCGGTGGAGTCGGATCCCTACTTCAACGCCGCCAATCCGCTGCTGAGCGAGATCGATCATCCCAGCGGCCGTCGCTATCTCACGCCGGGGGCTGCGGCGACCCTGCCCGGCGACACCCGTCGAACAGCCGTCGCGGCGCCGACCCTGGGCCGGGACACCGACGAGGTTTTGAGTGAAGTGCTTGGACTGTCGGCGGGTGAAATCGCCCGGCTGCATGACGACCGACTGGCGGCGGGAGCGTAAGGACCAGGAATGACCGAGACCCACCTAAAGCCGATTAGCCCCAGCGAGATCGAGGCCTGGCGCGGCCATATCGGTCGCCAGGATACCCGCCATCAGCGCCTGGACGTGGAAAGCCTACGCCGCTTCGCTGCCGCCCAGGGCGCCGACATGGACGTGGAGCGCCAGCCGCCGCCGCTGGCCCATTGGGCTTATTTCCTGGAGACCGTGGGTCCCGAATCGATCGGGCCTGATGGCCACCCAAAGCGCGGCGGGCTACTGCCGCCAGTGAGCCTGCCGAGACGGATGTTCGCCGCCGCGACCATGACCTTTACAGCGCCTCTGCTCCTGGACGCCGAGGCCGAGCTGACCCTGACCGTCACCGACGTTAGACACCGGACGGGCAAGACCGGCGACCTGGTGTTCGTGGAGGTGGACCGACGGATCGACCAGGACGGGCGGGAACGCCTGACCGAGCACCAGACCATCGTCTATCGCGGCCTGGGCGAGCCGGTGGCGCCGATCAGGCCCATCGATCCGCCGCCGCATGGCGACGCCCGGGTCTGGAGGCCGGGTCCGACCGATTTGTTCCGCTTTTCGGCGGTCACCTTCAACTCGCACCGAATCCACTACGACGCGCCGTACGCTACCCGGGAGGAAGGCTACCCAGGCTTGGTGGTGCACGGCCCGTTCACGGCCGCGAAGCTCTACTCCCTGGCCTACGAGAGAGCGGGCAAGCCAGTCCGGCGATTTGAATTTCGCGCCACGGCGCCGCTGTTCGCCGGCCAACCGGTCTATCTGGCGCCAGGCTCCGAAGCAGGCGAGGTCCAGGCGATCAGGTGCGACGGTGCGGTCTCGATGACCGCCCGCGCCGATTTCGAGAGTTGAGGCCAACCGATGAGACTGATGGAAAACACGGCCGCTGATGACCTAGCGGCCCGCGCCGATCGGGCGCTGCTGGCGGCCCGGAGCTATTTCACCGCGGCGCGCGCGGCGGTGCTGATAGCTGTCTCCCGGAACGGAAAGCCGGACGCCGCCTTGATCGAGCGCGAGCAGCGTGCGGTGCACGGCTTCGCCTGGACGGCGACCGTGGTGGAGGGTCTGGCACAGTTGCTGAACTGGGCGCGGCGGTTGGACGGCGCTGGGCGACTTGGCGCGGGCGAAAATCTGATTCTGGAGATCGGCTTCGGAGAGTATCTGGCGCAACTGCTGGGCGGCCTGCCGATGAGCCAAAACGAAATCGCCCGACCCGGCGATCTGAGCGCGGGCGCGGCGGCTCGGGTGTTGGCCAGCGACAGGGCCGTGATCAGCTTTGTCGATTCGGGAAACACCCCGGCTGCCCGCGCGGCCCTGGCGGGGCTGCTGGCCGACGGCTGGCGGGCCGATGAGGGCCTGGGCGACGAGACCCTGGACATGATCCGCGATCAGTTCCGCCGCTTCACCGACGAGCGCGTGGCGCCCGGTGCGCACGGCTGGCATCTGGCCGACGTGCTGATCCCCGACGAAATCGTTGCGGAGATGGCGGCGCTCGGCGTTTTCGGCGTCTGTATCCCGCCTGAATATGGCGGCCTGGGCCTGGGTAAGCTGGCCATGTGCGTGGTCTCCGAAGAGCTCAGCCGGGGGTGGATCTGCGCCGGGTCGCTGGGCACCCGGTCGGAGATCGCCGGCGAACTGATC
>JANYFU010000294.1 GCA_025359665.1 Caulobacteraceae bacterium | reverse complement strand
CACGACCGCCTTCGTTCCCGTCGCCGACACCGTCGATGTCGCCGCTGCGCCGCCCGCGCCGCTCGCGGTCCCGGCCGCCCCTCCGCCGGCTCCGCTTGACGCGCTGCTGGTGGCGCTGACCGAAGCGGCCTTGGTGTCGTTCACCGTCAGGCTGGAGGTGGCCGCCCCCGCCCCGCCGCCGGTCCCAATGCTGCCATAGCCGCCGGCTCCGCCGGTTGCGGTCTGGCTCAATGTCAGCGTTCCACCCTTCGTCGTACCGGTGACGGCGTTGGTCAGCGTGCTGGCCACCCCCGCTCCGCCCGAGGCTCCGCCGTAGCCCCGTCCGCCCGAACCGCCGGTCTGGGAGGCGCTCGCGCTGGCCGAGAAGCCGCTGGCCGTCGCCGTCGTCCCCCCGGTGATCGCCCCGCCGGCCCCGCCGATGTTCCCCGCGCCATAGCCACGGCCGCCGGCTCCGCCGCTCTGCCGCGCCACCGCCGTGGCCACACCCCCCGTCGCCGATGTCTCCGTCGCCGTGGCGCTGGCCCCCGTCGCCGCGCCACCCGCGCCGCCAGAGGCGTTGCCGCTGTAATGTCTACCGCCGCCGCCGCCCGTGGCGTAGGCGCCGACACTGACGGCATAGGACCCCGTGGTGGTGCTGGTCCCCGTCGCGGTGGCCGTCGCCGCGCCGCCCGCTCCGCCGGCGCCGGTTCCATACGCGCGCCCCCCCGAACCGCCGGTGGCGGTGGCCTGGGAATAGACCCGCTTGATCCCGCTGATGCTGGCCGTGGCCGAAGCCGCCCCGCTAGCCCCGCCGACGGCGTAGCTTCTGCCCGACCCGCCGCCGTTGGCGATGCTGTAGGCGTTGACGAAGCTGGAGGTGGTGTTGTTTACCGTCAGGCTCGACGCGCCCGACCCGCCGGCCCCGCTGCTTCCCGTCCCGCCATAGGCCGCGCCGCCCACGCCGCCGTTGGCGGTCTGGCTGAGCATCAATGTGCCGCCCTTGGTCGTTCCGGTCGCGGCGTTGGTCAGCGTGCTGTTCGCACCCACTCCGCCGTTAGCCCCGCCATTGCCGCTCCCGCCCGTCCCTCCGGTCTGCGTCACCGTCACCCGTGCGCCATAGCCGGTCGCCTTGGCGACCGTCCCACTGACCGCGCCGCCCGCTCCGCCGCTGTTGCCCGCGCCATAGCCGGTCCCGCCGGTCCCGCCGGTCTGGTTGGCCGTTGCATAAGCTGTGCCGCCCGTGGCGGCGGATTCGGTGGCCGTGGCGCTGGCCCCCAGGCCGGCGCCCCCGGCGCCGCCGGACCCATTTGCGCCTGCCCCGCCTGCTCCGCCATTCGACGTTGCGGTAGCATGGGTACTGTCGCCCCCCGCCGTCGTGCTGGTCGCCGAAGCTGTCGCTTTTGTTGTACCGCCAATTCCGCCAGTTCCGGGATCGGTGGCCGCGCCGCCCGCGTTTCCGACCGCGTTGGCGTTTGCTGTTACACCCATCGCGCCTGATTGGGTGTCGTTGGCGGTTACGGCGGTCCCGTTCGCGCCATTGGCGTTTGGCTTGATGACGATCCTTGGCGGCGATTCCGTTTCCGTCGGCTTGAGCGCCTCGATCCCAAGGGGATGCGCACCAGCTTCGATCTCTTCGATCAAAGTAGGATGCTTCGACTTGGCCATGGTTTTCCCCGGTTCACACGCGCGTCAGAAATCACGGCGTCCGTGGCGCCGGAAATCCTCAACAGCATTTGGCTTTCCGAATGTCCCCCCGTGTGGGACGCCCCGGATCGGTGAGACGTTAGCTACAACGCCCCGCCCGCTCTGTGCGATAAATCACACTCGGAGCGGTTTGTGGCGCTTTCTCGCGATTTCGAATGTCATGAATTGTCAAGGAGACCTGCGCCGCACGCGGATCACGAGCAAGAGCCGTCCGTGCTCCAACTATCCACCGTAGCGCACCACCGGCACGTCATGCACGTTGAGGTCTGGGGTCATCCAAAACGCATCATTTTCAAACCGTTCGAACAAATCCGGCGGCAGGATAGACGGCCGATCAATGAATTCCACCTTCCGGCGCACAGTGTGCAGCCCCGGTGAACCCAGCGAAGCATCGAATTCGTCGGCCTCGTAGGCCACGTTGTCGAAGTCGTGCGCGAACGGAACTTCGCCGATATAGTCGTAGATGTGCGCCAGGGTTCCGGCGGGGTCTCGAGTCAGGGCCTCGTAGGTCACCAGCATCAGCCGGTCAGCGTAACCCCCAAAATAGGCCTCGCGCAGGCAGTCGAGGGCGAATCCCACCATGCCGTCGCTTTGAGCGAGGCGATTGATTCGGTTGTAGACCGTCGTGCCGGCATCGTAGCCAAATATGCCCGATAGATCGAAGACATTGCGTCGTTCAAGTCGCTCTATACTGTCCATGATCCACGAAATGTGCCTTACGCAGCAAATCACTTTGGCGTTCGAAAAATGTGCGCCGAGTTGTGGCATCTTTGAGCACCAAAGACGGTTGGTGTCGAATACTAGTTTCTCTTCTCCAATAGCATGATAGTAATTGCGAAATACACCCTCCAGCAATGCGCGCTTCTGCCCTTCGTCGATGAACACCGAGGCCTCGTTCTTCCGGCTCAGGGCGCCCTGCATCGCCAAGTATATCGCGCCGACCGGGCTGGTCATATTGGCGTGGAAGCGCGGATTCTGCCTTAATAGGGCCGCCAGCAACGTTGACCCCGACCGAGGCAGGCCCGAAATGAAATGAATACCGTGGCGCATAGTTTCCCCCATTGACGTCCTCCGGCGATTCCGCGCCATGGCGAGACCGCCGACGCCTTGAAGCGCCCGCAGGATCGCCGGATTGTCAATCTCCCAGGGAACCAAAAAACCCCCTTGCCGCCACGCCCTCCAAGAACGCATGGTCCCGCCAAACCCGCACGCGCGGCTTCAACGCGTGGCTTACCCGGCCCAGGAGACCTCCATGTCCATCGATTTCGAAATCCCAGCCGAGGCCAACGCCGTCCGCGCGCGGGTGCGCCAGTGGGTCCAGGACGAGTGCCGGCCGGCCGAGAAGAAGCTGCTCGAAGGCGGCGACTACAAGACCATCCTTGGCGAACTGCGCGGCAAGGCCCGCGCCCAGGGCCTCTGGTGCCCCTTCATCCCGCCAGAACACGGCGGCATGGGCCTGGGGCCGCTGGCCAACGCCTTGGTGCAGATGGAGCTGGGCGAGAGCTATCTGGGCGCCCTGTCGATGAACACCCAGGGACCCGACGACGCCACAATGCTCACCCTGCTTGAGCACGGCACCGAGTTCCAGAAAGAGAAGTTCCTC
>JANYFU010000261.1 GCA_025359665.1 Caulobacteraceae bacterium | reverse complement strand
CGAACAATGGCCGGCGATCGACGCGACCATCCGCCGGCTCGGCCTGACGCCGGCGGACCTGCTGCAAGCCGCCGGCGCCGGCGGATCCACGCCCAACAACGATGGGGAGATTTGAGCCATGCCATGCGTGGAAGCTAAGGGGCTACGCAAAGCCTATGGCGCCGCCATCGCCCTGGACGGCGTCGATCTGAGGGTCGAGGAAGGCCGGATCCTGGGGATCATAGGCCCCAATGGCGCGGGCAAGAGCACGGCGCTGAACGCGATGCTGGGCCTGACGCCCTATCAGGGTGAGCTGAAGGTCCTGGGCCGCGATCCTTGGACCCAGCGCGACCAGCTGATGCGGGACGTGTGTTTCATCGCCGACGTCGCCGTGCTGCCGCGCTGGATGCGGGTTTCGCAGGCCCTGGACTATGTGGCCGGGGTGCATCCGCGCTTCGACAGGGCCAAGGCCGAAGGGTTTCTGGACAAGACCCAGATCAAGCGTTCCAGCCGGGTGCGAGAGCTGTCGAAGGGCATGGTGACCCAGCTGCACCTGGCGCTGATCATGGCCATCGACGCCAGGCTGCTGGTGCTGGACGAGCCGACCCTGGGTCTCGATCTGCTGTATCGCAAGGCGTTCTATGATTCCCTGCTGAACGACTATTTCGACCACAGCCGCACCATCATCGTGACCACCCACCAGGTCGAAGAGATCCAGCACATCCTGACCGACGTGATGTTCATCAATCGTGGACGGATCGTGCTGAACACCAGCATGGAGGCGTTCGAGGCCCGCTATGCCGAGGTGATGGCCAGGCCCGAGCACGTGGCCGCGGCCCGGGCGCTGGGGCCGATCCACGAGCGCCAGGTGTTCGGCCGCAGCATCCTGCTGTTCGATTCCGTCGCCCGCGACCATCTCGCGCCACTGGGCGAGGTGCGCACGCCCAGCATCGCCGACCTGTTCGTCGCCGTGATCGGAGCCGCCGCATGACCCCCCGCCTGCTCTACTGGTCGGTACGACGCGAGCTTTGGGAGAACCGGTCAGTCTACATCGCGCCTCTAGCCGCCGCCTGCGTTTTCCTGTTCGGGTTCGTGATCAGCGCCACGCGCCTGCCGGACGCCCGGCGCGCCCTGCTGGCTCTCGACGCGGCCCGGCAGAGTTCGGGCGCCGTCATGCCCTATCACCTCGCGGCGGCGACGCTGTTGCTGACCGGGGTGATCGTGGCGATGTTCTATTGCCTGGGCGCGCTGCACAACGAGCGCCGCGATCGCAGCATCCTGTTCTGGAAGTCGCTGCCGGTGTCGGACCTGACCACGGTGCTCTCAAAGGCTGCGATCCCGCTGGCCATCATGCCGGCGGTCGTGTTCGTGGTCGTGGTGGCCATGCAGCTGGTCATGCTGATCCTGACCACGGTGATCCTGCTGGCCAACGGCGTGAGCATCACGACACCGGGAACCCAGGTCCCGCTGTTCGAGATGACGCTGACGATGCTGTATGGGCTGGTCACGCTGACGCTTTGGTATGCGCCAGTATGGGGTTGGCTGCTGCTGGTCTCGGGCTGGGCTAAGCGCGCGCCGTTTCTGTGGGCCGTATTGCCACCGCTGGCGGTGTGCCTGGTCGAGAAGATCGCGTTCGACAGCGGCAATTTCGCCTCAATGCTGGCGAACCGCCTGAGCGGCGGCTTTTCGGAGGCCTTTTCCGAAGCAACGCCGCACGCCCATCGTAAAGGCTTCGAGCTGCAAGATCTCGATCCGATCAAGTTCTTCAGCGGCCCGGGGCTATGGGTCGGGCTGGCGTTGGCCATCGCCTTCCTCGCCACGGCCGTCTGGCTGCGCCGCCGGCGCGAACCAATATGATCCTTTCCATCAGTCCGGAAAGCCCGGGCTGGCTTCACGCCGCCGCCGCGGCGATCCTGGTGACCCACATCGGCGCCGGAGCGGTCGGCCTGGTGTCGGGGGCGGCGGCCCTGGCCCTGCGCAAAGGCGGCCGGGCGCATGGCGCGGCCGGAACGGTATTTTTCGTGTCGATGCTGACGATGGCGGGGATCGGAGCCTGCGTGGCGCCTTTCCTGCCGCAGCGGATCTCGGCGGTGGCCGGGGTGATCACTTTCTACCTCGTGGCCACGGCCTGGGCGACGGTTCGCCGCCCTGCGGGCAGTGTTGGCCGTTTCGAGATCGCCGCGCTGATGGTGGCTCTGGCCGCGGCCGCCGCCGACCTGACCTTCGCGGTGCGGGGCGCGAGCCGTCCTGACGGCCTGATCGACAACCTGCCCTCCCAGCCCGGCTTCGTGTTCGGCGTCCTGGCGCTGATGGCGGCCGGCTTCGACCTCAAGGTTCTCCTGCGCCGGGGCGTTTCGGGCGCCGACCGGATAGCGCGGCATGTGTGGCGCATGTGCGCGGCGCTGTTCATCGCCGCCGCCTCGCTGTTTCTCGGCCAGCCCAAGGTGTTCCCCGCGTCGCTGCGCGACTCGCCGCTCCT
Source organism: Caulobacteraceae bacterium (assembly GCA_025359665.1). Taxonomy (GTDB): domain Bacteria; phylum Pseudomonadota; class Alphaproteobacteria; order Caulobacterales; family Caulobacteraceae; genus Acaudatibacter. The sequence continues at coordinate 316 of JANYFU010000261.1, read as the reverse complement.
GCTCATCCCGGAGATCGCGGTGCTGGGACTGATGGTGTTCTGGCTGGTCCGGGTCCGGTTCACGAGTGTTTTCAAGGTTCTCCCTTCGCGAGGCTTCACGCTCGAATCGCGCGCGGGCGTCCAGGATCAACCAAGGGGAACCGCATGACCCAAGTTCTCTCCTTCGGCGGGACACGGCCGATGTTGACCGGCGAACGGGCCATGAAGGCCGCGGCCCGGCTCTGGTTCCTGGTGGCGGTGATCGGCCAGTGGACGTTCGTCTACTATATCGCGGGCTTCTATGCCGCCCCCACCCTCCAGGGCCATTTCGAGGCGT
>JANYFU010000170.1 GCA_025359665.1 Caulobacteraceae bacterium | reverse complement strand
CATCCGGCGTATACCCTCGTTGATCCGTGCCCGGTCCATCCGCGTCTCCCGTTCACAGGACGCATAAGACCGGTCACTTCACGAGCTACGAACTCCGGACACATCACGAGCTAACCACACTACGCACACCCAGCCTTGACGGGCTTCGGCGCGGGGTAAACACTCGTCTTCGTGTCGCGCGGGGGTGGGGATGGCAGGTCCAATCGGCCGACGGACCTTGGTGGCGGCCGCCCTCTGCCTGCTGGCTGTCGGATTTACCGGCGGGCTCCTGACGGCCACGCTCGTTGCAGACGGGAAGACAGGAACAGCGCCATCGGCGACCTTGACCTCGACCGGCTTCGAATGGCCGTTTTTCGGCAAGACCCGCCCGGCCAACGCCCCACGCGCCATACCGAAGAAGCCCGATGGCTTCGCCGTCTGGACCTCGCGGCTCGATCTGCGCCCCGAGGGACCCCGTGCGTGCATTCGCATGTCCCGCGCCCTGGATTCCCGCCGCTCCTACGGCGACTTCGTCGCGGTCAGCCCGGATCTTGGACACCCGGCGGCGGTCAGCGTCGCCGACGACGAGCTCTGCGTATCCGGCGTCGGCTACGAGAACCGCACGATCACTCTGCTGCGCGGCCTGCCCTCGGCGGCCGGTGAAACACTCGCCCAAGATGTCGAGGTGGCGTTCCAGGCCGGGTCCAAACCCGTTTACGTCGGTTTTGCCGGTGACGGTGTCATCCTGCCGCGCGAAGACGCCGACGGCCTCGGCCTCGAGACCATCAATGTGTCACGCCTGCGCCTGGAGGTCTGGCGCGTGCGGGACCGCAACCTGGTACGCAAAGAGATCAGCGCGCCCGAGCCCACGCCGGAGGGCCAGTACGACTATGATGAAGGTCCAAATAGTGTCGGCGACGATGGACGCAGGATATGGTCCGGCGAGATGCCGGTGCGCGGTACGCCCGATCAGCGGACCACCACCGTCTTCCCCCTCGGGTCGGTGCTCAAGACGCTGGAGCCGGGCGCCTATGTGGTGCTGGCGTCCGACGCGTCGGGACTGAAGGGCGCGCCGGAGAAGAACGGCGAGGCCGGGCGCGACAGGCCCGCCCGCGCCCGCCGATGGATACTATGGCCCTCCAGGCCTACGACGGCTCGGACGCCCTCGACGTCACGGTCCGCTCTCTGAAGACGGCCAAGGCCATGGGCGGCGTACGCGTGGCGCTCGTGGCCAAGGATGGCGGCGATCTCGGCGCGGCGACCAGCGATTCGGAAGGCCGGGTAAGGTTCCCCAGAGCGCGCATGGCCGGCGAGGCCGGCGGCGCGCCGTCGCGCGTGATGGCCTATGGCCCGCGTGGCGATTTCACCGTCATGGACCTGGAGCGCGCGCCCATCGACATGTCGAAGCAGGACGTGGCCGGCCGCATGATCCCCGGCGGCGCCCCCCGAACCGGCGCGGCCGCTCTCGATCCCGCCGCCGCCGTGGATGGTTTCCTCTATGCGGATCGCGGTATCTATCGACCGGGCGAGACCGTGCACCTGATGGCCTTGCTGCGCGATCGGTTGGCCCGGTCGGTCAAGGACCGCCGCGGCGCCCTGGTGATCCGCCGGCCATCCGGACTGGAGTTCAGCCGCACCCGCTTCGTGGCCAGCCCGGTGGGCGCCGTGACCGTGGACGCCGTCCTGCCGGCCGTCTCCCCACGCGGTATCTGGAAGGCCAACCTGGAGATGGACGGCGCCGCCACGCCCTCGGGCGAGACCAGTTTCCAGGTCGAGGATTTCGTGCCTCAACGCCTGGCCGTGACCCTGGTGGCCGACGCCGACCGGCCGGTGGTCGCCGGCGAAACACGCCAGGTCCAGGTATCGGCACGCTTTCTATACGGCGCCGTGGCCTCCGGCCTGCCCGTGCGTTCCGAAGGCCGGGTGATCGCCGACGCCAATCCCTTTCCCGCCTTCAAGGACTACCGCTGGGGCGACCAGAAGACACCATTCGCGGAGAAGCTGCTGCAGGGTCCGCCCTCGCTGACCGACGGCTCCGGCCATGCGGTGCAGGCTTTTCACGCCGACGGCGTGGGTGACGCTGTCCAGCCGCTGGTGGCGGTGTTCAACACCTCGGTGTTCGAGCCGGGCGGAAGGCCGGTGACCGAAGAGGCGGACCTGAAGGTGCGCCTGAAGCCGCTCTATCTCGGGGTCAGGGCCACCGCCGGTCCGGGAGCCGAGCCGTTGGAGACTTTTGACGTCATCGCCGTGGACGCCATGGGGCGCCGGGTGGCCGCGCCTGGCGTCCGATACAGGCTGATATCCGAACGCTGGAACTATGACTGGTACGAGCAGAACGGCCGCTGGGCGTGGCGTCGCACCAGCCGCGATATTCCTTTGGCCCAAGGGTCGTTGGCCGTGAGTCCCGGCGCGCCGGCGCGCCTCTCCACACATCTGCCGTGGGGTGACTATCGCCTGGAGCTCGACGACCCAGCGACAGGCGCTCGCACGGTGATCAGCCAGAGCTCCGGCTGGGCAGAACCCGCGGCCGGGGTCGAACCGCCGGACTCGGCGCGCGTATCGGCCCTGCGCGTCGGCTACCGGACCGGCGATACGGTCGCGGTGCGGATCGACGCGCCGTTCGCGGGCGAGGCGCAGGTGGTGGTGGCCACGGACCGATTGATCGCCGCCCGGTCGATAACCGTGCCCAAGGATGGCGCCACCGTGCGCCTCCGCGCCGACGCCAGCTGGGGCGCGGGGGCTTATGTGATGGTGACGGTGGTGCAGCCGCGCGATCCGGTGTCCAGTCCCAAGCCCCGCCGCGCGCTCGGCCTCGTCTATGTGCCGCTCGACCCGCCAGGAAGCAAACTAATCGTCAGCCTGGATGCGCCAAGGATTCTCGATAGCAAGGCCCCCGTCCTGGTCCCGCTGACTGTGAAGGGTCTGGGCTCGGGCGAAAAGGCGCATGTCACCTTGGCGGCGGTGGATGAGGGTATCCTGCGCCTGACCCATCAGAAGAACCCCGACCCGATCGCCTGGTACTTTGGCAAACGGGCGCTGGGTCTGACCTATCGCGACGACTACGGGCGTCTGCTGGATCCCAACCTCGGCGCGGCGGGCGCGGTGAATTTCGGCGGCGATGAATTCGGCGGCGCCGGGCTGAGTGTCGTGCCTGTCAAGACCGTGGCCCTGTGGTCGGGCATCGTCGATACCGACGCGCGCGGCCACGCCACGATCCGCCTGCCCCCCGGCGATTTCAACGGCCAGCTACGGCTGGTCGCCGTGGCGTGGACCGACAAGGCGGTGGGCGCCGGCGCCGCCCAGATGACCGTTCGCCAGCCGGTGGTGGCGGAACTGTCCCTGCCTCGCTTCCTGGCTCCCGGCGACCGCGCCAGGGCGACCCTCGAAATGGACAATGTGGCGGGCCGGCCCGGAGCCTATCGCGCCGACCTGCTCGGTTTCGGCGGGGTCGGCGTTCCCGGCGGCGCTACCTACGTCCTCGCGGCCGGCCAGAAGATCACCCAGCACTTCGATATCGTCGCCCCGTCGCGCGCGGCGATCGGCGCGGTGGCGTTGAAGGCGACAGGTCCCGGCTTCACCACCGACCGCCGCTACCCGTTGCAGACACGGCTCGGCTGGGGACCGATCACTCGGGCGACGACCGAGTTGCAGAAGCCCGGCGAGAGCTTCACTCCCCCCGCGAGCCTGCTGAGCGGCTTCTCGGCCGGCAATGCGACCATGACGGTGTCGTATTCGCCGTTCCGTGGCTTCGATCCGGCGCCCATCGTCGCGGCGCTTTCGCGCTATCCCTATGGATGCAGCGAGCAACTGGTGTCGACGGCCTTCCCCTTGCTCTACGCGCCCACGGTCGGCGGCGCCCCACGGCCCGCCGGCGCTGTCGCCGGCCTGTCTATCGCCGTGGCGAAGCTCCTTGACCGGGAGGCGCTCGATGGGTCGTTCGGTCTATGGCGGGTGGGCGACGGGGAGGCTGATCCCTGGATCGGCGCCTATATCGTCGACTTCCTGCTGGAGGCGCGGGCGCATGGTGCCTATGTGCCCCAGGACGCCCTGGCCCGCGCCCTGGCCGGGATCAAGCTGGTGTCAAAGCCGGATGGCTTTAGCACGCTCGGCTATCTGATGGAGCCCACGGACAGCAGAGGCCCGGAGGCCCGCGAGCTGCGGGAGGAGAACACGCGTCGCCGTAGTCGAGCCGCCGCCTATGCGCTCTATGACATGGCCAAGGCCGGTCAGGGCGACCTTGGACGGCTCAGGTGGTTTCATGACGCCGGCTTCAAGAACGAGGGCTCGCCTCTGGCCAGGGCCCAGATCGGGGCCGGCCTGGCGGCCATGGGCGACCATGTGCGCGCCCATGACAGCTTCCTCCAGGCCGTCAGGGTGCTGGATTTCAAAGACCCCAGCGACTGGTATCAGAGCCCGCTTCGCGACCTCGCCGGGGTGATCGCCCTGGCCTACGAGGCCGGGGAGCCGGCGATAGCGCGTGGCTTGCAGGGGCGCCTGGAGAATACCGTCCGGTCGCCGGACTCCCTGAACACCCAGGAGCAGGGCCACTTGTTGAGGGCGGCCCACGCGATGTTCGCGGTGGCCGGCCCGATCAATATCCAGACCTCCGGCGTTCGGCCGCTAGGCGGCGCGCTATTCGGTGTCGGCCGATTGGCCGACGCCCGCCTGGTCAATCGGGGCGCGGGCGCGATCTGGCGAACCGTGACGGTGTCCGGCACGCCGATCCGGTCACCCGGCGCGGTGGCCGACGGTCTGAACCTTGAGAAGCGCTTCTATGCCCTGGACGGCTCGCCGGTCGACCCGGCCGCGCTGAAACAGGGGGAGCGAGTGATCCTGCGCCTGTCCGGCAAGGCCCGGGACCAGCGCGCCATGCTGACGGTGATCGACGACGCCCTGCCAGCGGGCCTGGAGATCGAAGCGGTGCTCAAGCCCGCCGACGCCCAGGGCGTGGCGGCTGGTGACGAAAATCCCAAGGCGGCGCCAGGACGCTTCGCGTTCCTGGGCCGGCTGAACGAGCCATCCCTGCAGGAGAAGCGCGACGATCGCTATGTCGCGGCCCTGAAATTGGTCGGGGGCAAGCCGTTCGTCCTAGCGTATGTGGCCCGGGCGGTGACCCCAGGTGACTTCTTCCTACCGGGCGCCGAAGCGCGAAACATGTATCGGCCCGCCGTCAACGCCCACACCGCGCCGGGTCGCCTGAAGGTTATCGCGGGGCCATGATCGGCGCCGCGTCCCGGCGGCGAATCCTTGTCGGGACGGGACTCGCCGCCGTCGCCCTGCTGGCGGCCCTGGTGGTCGTGGCGCTGACCCTGCCGCTCGACAGGCTGCGCCGATCCTCGCCCGTCGTGCTGGATCGCCATGGCGCGTGGCTTCGCGCGCTGCCGGTTGAGAACGGCCGCTGGCGCCTGCGGGCGGATCTCGACCGCACCGACCCGGTGTTCGTTCGACGCCTGATCGCGCTGGAGGATTCCCGCTTCTGGTATCATCCCGGCGTTGATCCATTTTCCCTGACCCGGGCCGTGGTTTCAGCCGTGGCCACCGGTCATGTCCGCTCGGGAGGGTCCACCCTTACCATGCAGCTGGCCCGCCGGCTGGACCCGCGGCCACGTACGCTGGGCGCCAAGGCGCTGGAGGCGGTGAGGGCTCTTGGGCTGGAACTGCGTCTGTCGAAGCGCGGCGTCCTGGCCGCCTACCTGACCTTGGCGCCCTATGGCGGCAGCCTGGAGGGGGTGCGATCCGCGTCTCTGGCTTACTTTGGGCACGAGCCCTCGACCCTGACCGACGCCGAACAGGCCTTGCTTATCGCATTGCCCCAGGCGCCGGAGGTCCGGCGACCCGACCTGCACCCCCAAGCCGCGCGCCGGGCGCGGGCCGTCGTGCTGCGGCGGCTGGTGGCGCGGGGCCTGATCAGCAAAGGCGCGGCGCGCGAGGCGGCGGCCGAACCCCTGCCCGGTCGCGTAACCTTTCCGCAGCGCGCCTGGGCGGCGGCCGGTGAACTCGCGCGTGGCGCTTCGCCTTCGCAGCCCACCGTGGTCTCGACCCTCGACGCGCGATTGCAGGCGCGGCTGGAATCCCTCGCCACCCTGACCGGCGTCGGCCAGGGTCAGACGTCTTCCGTCGCCATCGTTGTCGTCGAAACCGGCACGCGCGCGGTGCGGGCGGTGGTTTCCTCGGCGGGCAGGGATCGCCCCGGAGGCTGGGTCGACGCCACGCGCGCCCTTCGTTCGCCGGGGTCGTCCCTGAAACCTTTCATCTACGCCTTCGCCTTCGAGCAGGGTCTCGCCGCTCCCGAGACCAGGCTGGCGGACGCGCCACTGGCCTTCGCCGGCTATGAGCCGGAGAACTTCGACCGCACCTTCCACGGCGAAGTCACCGCTGGCCAGGCGTTGCAATACTCACTCAACGTTCCCGCGGTCGCGCTCCTGGCCAAGGTCGGTCCGGAAGCCTTCGAGGCCCGAATGGAAAGCGCCGGCGCCAGGTTCGTGCGCCCCCACGCCGGGGTGGCGGATCCGGGTCTGGCCCTGGCGCTTGGCGGCGAAGGGATCACCCTTCGCGACATGGCCATGCTTTATGCCGCCCTCGGAGACCGTGGCCTGGCCAAGCCGCTCGCCTGGACCGAGGACGATGTTCGCAACGGGCGGCTCAAGGGGCGGCGGCTGGTGTCGGCGGAGGCGGCCGACCAGGTTCTGGCGATCCTGCGCGAAAGCCCCCCACCGCCCGGTCGCGCGCCCCCGGCGCTCAGTACGGGCGCTCCCAAACTGGCCTTCAAGACCGGCACTTCCTACGGATTCCGTGACGCGGTGGCGGCCGGGGTCGGCGATGGCTGGACCGTGGTGGTATGGACCGGACGGCCCGACGGCGGCGTGCGTCCCGGCATGACCGGGCGGGAGGCGGCGCTGCCGCTTCTCTTTCAGGTTTTCGATATCCTGGAGATCGGCGCTCCCCAGGCTCAAACCCTGTCGCCCGAGGTAGCGCCCCCCGCTCTGGCGCGGTTCGACGGCGCTCGGAGCGGGCCGCAATTGTTGTTCCCTCCGGACGGCGCCTCGGTCCTGGTCGACGGCTACGGCCCAAAGTCACGGGGCCTGGTCCTGGAGGCCCGGGGCGACAATGTGCGCTGGTACATCGACGGCGCGCCAATACGGCGCGATTCCTCTGAGACGGTTTGGCGGCCCGACTATCCCGGGTTTTACGATATCGCCGCCGTGGATGACCGAGGTCGAAAGTCGCTTGCGCGTGTGCGTGTGCGATAGGCGACGAAACGCATTGGTCTTTCAGTCGAACTAGAACGGCACGTCGCTTTTCACCGGCACGCCTGGAGGCGCTTCGTCGGCGGCGCCCTTGGCCACGGCGGGTGGCTTTTCGGTGGGAGAGGTGAGGACATCGTCGATACTGCCGCCGTCCTTGGCGGTCTTGGCCTGGAT
>JANYFU010000094.1 GCA_025359665.1 Caulobacteraceae bacterium | reverse complement strand
CGCTACGTCGGGCCGGCCCCGAGATGGACGTACGATCGGGTCGAGCTGGCCGACGCCCCCTGACCCTGGACAAGGCGGGCGAACCGGCCAATGTGCGGCCATGGCGCGCGGCTTTTTCATCACGTTCGAAGGCGGGGAGGGCGCGGGTAAATCCACCCAACTCAGCCGCCTGGCCGACCGCCTCGAAGCGGCGGGGCGCGATGTGGTCCGCACCCGCGAACCCGGCGGGTCGCCGGGCGCCGAGGCAATCCGGTCGTTGCTGGTGACCGGCGAGGCGGATCGATGGTCGCCCACCACCGAGACCCTGCTGATGTACGCCGCTCGCCGCGACCATATCGAACGGGTGATCGCCCCCGCCCTGGCGCGCGGCGCGGTGGTGCTTTGCGACCGCTTCGCCGATTCCACCCGCGCCTATCAGGGGGCCGGCGGGGGCGCGCCCGCAAGCCTGATTTCCGCGCTTGAAGCAGAGGTGCTCGGCGATCTGCGACCGGACCTGACCTTGATCCTTGACCTGCCGACCGCGAGTGGCTTGGCCCGGGCGGCGGGCCGGGGAGGCGGGGAGGCTCGCTTTGAATCCAAGGGCCTGGCTTTTCATGAACGGCTCCGGGCGGGCTTTCTTGCCATCGCGCGGGCCGATCCGGATCGATGCAGGATCATCGACGCGGCCAGCGAAGAGGCGGTGGTCGGGGCGAGCGTTTGGGCAGAGGTAAAGGCCCTGATCACCCGATGAGCGAGGCCATCCCTCACCCGCGTGAGACTTTTGACTGGGCTGGCGATGACACGCATGAACGGGCGTTTCTGGACGCCCTGGATTACGGCCGGCTGCATCACGCGTGGTTGATCGTGGGTCCCGAAGGGGTGGGCAAGGCGACATTCGCCTACCGCGCGGCTCGGCGGCTGCTGGGCGCCGCCCATGAACCCAGCCTGGGTCCGCTGGGCGCCGCGCCCGGTCATCCGGTCTCGCGTCAGATCATCGGCCGCGCCCACCCCGATCTGCTGGCCCTGCAGCGAGAACCCGAGGATGGCAAGACCCGGCGCGGCATACCGGTGGACGAGGCCCGCGGCTTGCCGGAATTCTTCTCCAAATCGCCGGCCTCCGCCCCATATCGCGTGGCGATCATCGACACCGCCGACGACCTGAATCCCAGCGCCGCCAACGCCATATTGAAAACTCTTGAGGAACCCCCGGAGCGCGGCGTGCTGTTTCTGATTTCGCACGCCCCCGGCGCTCTGCTGCCGACGATCCGGTCGCGATGCCGGCGATTGCGCGTCTCGCCTCCCGAACCCACCGGCGCCGCGCATTGGGTTTCCGATAAGGCGGGCGTCGCCATCGATGACAGCCAACGGCTGCTGGCTATGGCGCGCGGCGCGCCTGGCGGGGCTTGGCGCCTGGCATCGGAGGGAGCCTTGGAGGCCGACCGGGTAGCCGGCGAACTGCTGGCGACGCTGCCCAGAACGGATGACGCGACCATGCTGGCCATGGCCGATGGTTTCCGCGGCCCCGCCGGGGCGATGCGTTTCAACCTGCTGTTCGATCGGCTCGCCGATCGCATCCACGCCATGGCCGTTGGCCGGGTCAAAGCCGGTGAGGGCGGGGTGTCGCTCGATCGCTGGGCCGAACTCTGGGAGCAGTTGGTCGCGGCGCCTGGTCAGGTCGAGGCGGTGAACCTGGATCGCGCCGACATGTTCTTCACCACCCTTTCGCGCCTGAAGGCGATTGGGTAGGGCGGGGGCATGTTGATCGACAGCCACGCGAACCTTCACGCGCCACAATATGATGAGGATCGCGCGGCGGTGATCGATCGCGCGCGGGCGGTTGGTGTCGGCGCGATGGTCACCATCTGCGACCGGCTCGACCGGTTCGAGGCGGTCCACGCCATCGCCACGACCAATGCCGATATCTGGGCGACAGTGGGAGTGCATCCTCATGAAGCCAAGGATTTTCCGTCACTTGCGGCGGAGACCTTGGTTGATCTGGCGGTGAGTCCTAGGGTGATCGGGATCGGCGAGACGGGCCTGGACTTCCACTATGATCTCAGCCCGCGCAACGTTCAGGCCAGCGTCTTTCGCGCCCATATCGCCGCCGCCCGCCAGACCGGGCTGCCGCTGGTGGTCCATACCCGCGAGGCGGATACCGTCATGGCCGAGATTCTGGAGGAGGAACACGACCAGGGTCCGTTCAAGATCCTGATGCACTGCTACACCTCAGGCGCCGAACTCGCCCAGCGGATGGCGGTCCTGGGGGCGTGGTTCTCCGTGTCGGGTATCGCTACTTTCAAGGCCGCCGAGGATGTGCGCGCGGTGATCGCCGAGATGCCGGAGGATCGGATCATCCTTGAGACCGACTGCCCATATTTGGCCCCGGTCCCTATGCGTGGCCGTCGCAACGAGCCGGCCTACCTGCCTCATATCCTTGCTGAACTAGCCTCCATTCGAGGATGGTCGCTTGCCGAGACCGAGACACGCACCGAAGAGGCATTCTTCAAACTGTTCGACCGGATCGACCGCCCGTGACCGCCGAGTTGGAAGTGGTGATCCTGGGGTCCGGCTCTTCCGGCGGCGTGCCGCGCGCCGATGGTAACTGGGGGGTCTGTAACCCCGCCAATCCGCTGAATCAGCGGTCACGATGTTCGCTTATGGTTCGCAGGTTGTCGGAGGAGGGGGCGGCCAAACAGACGACGGTGGTGGTGGATGCCTCGCCCGAGTTTCGCCTGCAAACCTCGGCCGCGGGCGTTAGGCGGCTGGACGCGCTACTGATGACCCATGATCACGCCGACCAAGCCCACGGTATCGACGACATCCGCGCCTTCGCTCTGGCCCAGCGGGCTCGGGTCGGCTGCTGGATGGACGCGCCGACCCGCCTAAATCTGATGCGGCGATTTGGCTATATCTTCGAGGGTGAGGGTTATTATCCCGCGATCGCCGAAATCCACAACGTTCCGCCCCACGGTACGGCCTGGAGCGTGACTGGGCCTTCCGGACCGATACCTGTCGTCACCTTCGACCAGGATCACGGCGGTGTAAGAAGTGTCGGCTATCGCTTTGGCAATCTTGCCTATTCTAGCGACGTGGTGGATCTGCCGCCGGAGGCGTTCGCCGCGCTGGAGGGGCTCGATGTCTGGATCGTCGACGCCCTGCGCTACACGCCCCACCCAACTCATGCGCATGTCGATCGGACGCTTGAATGGATCGCGCGAGTGAAACCCAAACGGGCGATCCTGACCAATCTGCATATCGATCTTGACTACGAAGAGCTGAAAGGGCGTCTGCCGCCGGGGGTCGAACCGGCGTATGACGGCATGGCGATCAGAATTGAACTTTCGGCTGGAAATCACTGATGAATCTAGCTTTTCTGGCCTCGAATAACGGAAGTGGCCTACGAGCTATCGTCGCCGCCATCGAGGCCGGCGATCTGGCGGCCCATCCCGTACTGGTGGTCAGCAACCGCAAGGCCGCGCCGGCCCTGGCGTTCGCTCGCGACCATGGCATCGAAACGTTGGTCATCCCGACGACCGCCGATCCGGACGGCGCGGACGCGCGCTTGGCCACCGCGCTAAGGGATGCCGGCGCCGACCTGATCATTCTCTCAGGCTATCTGCGTAAACTCGGCCCCGCGACCTTGAATGCGTTTCCAGGCCAGATCCTTAATATTCATCCCGCCCTGCTACCCAAATATGGCGGGCAGGGGATGTATGGCCGACGGGTGCATGAGGCGGTTGTCGCCGCCGGCGAGCGTGAATCCGGCGCGACCGTTCATTTGGTGGACGATCAATACGACCACGGCGCCGTCGTCGCGCAGGCGCGCGTGCCGATAGAGCCTGGCGATACCGCGGCGGACGTCGAGAAACGGGTCACAACCACCGAACCAGGGCTATTTGTCCAAACCTTACAATGCATTGCCACGGGTAAGTTGAGGCTTTCGGAGATCGGGTGACAGTGGACAGAATTCTGAGCGGCGGATGCCTGTGCGAAGGCGTGAGGTTCACCTACGCCGGGCCGCTGGGCGGCGAAATGGGCGCTACTACAGTCTGCCATTGCGGCCAGTGCCGAAAGGCTCAGGGCTACGCCGCCGCCGTCGCCCCGATCCTGGTAAGCGAACTAACCATTGAGCGCGGTGAGGAGCAAATCCGGGCGTTCGAATCCTCACCAGGAAAAATCCGTGCGTTCTGCGGGACCTGTGGATCGCCGCTATGGTCAAAGCTGGCGGCGAAGCCAGATCGTTTGCGTCTGCGGCTCGGCGCGCTGGACGATCCACCGGACGACCTCAGGATCGAGGCCCATACACATACCGTTGGCGAACC
>JANYFU010000057.1 GCA_025359665.1 Caulobacteraceae bacterium | reverse complement strand
CCGGGCAACGTGCTGGTGAACAACAACGGCTCCATCGGCATCCGCTTCAACGAGGCCGTCGGCTTCGGCCTCGACTTCATGGTGGTCAACGATCCGCGCAGGGCAGGCTCGCTGGAGGGCAAGAACACTATGAGCTGGGGCGGCGCGGCCGGCACTTGGTTCTGGATCGATCCGACCAACGACGTCTTCTTCGTCGGCATGATCCAGCGCATGGGCGGCACGGGCGGCGACGACCTGGGGACTATGGCCCGGACGTTGACTTACCAGGCGCTGCTGCATCCGGAGAAGTAGGCGCTTTCAGGTCCTCCCCCACAGGGGGAGGGGGACCGCGGAGCGGTGGAGGGCGCGCCGGCCGGGTCAACCTAGCCAGCTAGGCAATCCCGTCAGTCATAGGCCAGCAGAATTTCATCCAGCGCCTGTTCGAGATCCAGGGCGGTGGCGCAGTGGGACAGGCGGGTGCAGAAGGGGCGGTAGCGGAGGATTTCGCTGTCGCCTGAGCCCCAGCGACCGGGGGGTTCGGGGCACAGCCATACCACGCGCTTGGCCCGGTCGGCGACCTCCGCGAAAATGTCGAGGCGCGGGTCGGTGTGGTTGGAGCGGCCGTCGCCCAGAATAAGCACGGTTGTTCGGCGATCGATCTGGTCCCAGGAATGTTCGCGCAGGTCGATCAGCGCCTGACCATAGTCGGTGCCGCCCGAGCCGACTTCCTGAATGATGTAGTCCATGGCCGCCTCGAAGGTCAGGTGCTTCAGCGGGCCTGACACATCCCGCAGCTCATGGGCGAAGGCGAAAGCCCCGAGGTCGGCCACCGTTTCGCTGAGGGCGTAGAGGAACATCAGCAGGAACCGCACATAAGCCGCCACTGATCCCGAGACATCGCAGATGGCGACGATCTTTGGCCGGTCGCGATGCTTGCGCTTGAACACCACCTCGAAGGGCACGCCGTCATAGCCGGCGTTGGCGCGCAGGGTGCGGCGGATGTCGAGATGGCCGCGATTGCGGACCTTGCGCCGACGGCTGTGCCGGACCGCCAGGCGTTTGGCCATCTTGGCCACGACGGCTTTCATGCGCTCCATGTCGCGCAGGCTGAGCTTGTCGATGGCGCGATTGGCCACCGCGTCGTTCATGAAAGTCTCGGTGGCGGCCCGGCCGAACACCTCGAACCGCCGATCGACGAATTTCCGCGCCTCACGGGTCACGGCGCTCCGTGCGTCCATCAGTTCCTGGGCTTTGGCTTGAGCTTCGGGCGTTCGGGTCCGCAGGCGATCCATCAGGCGTTGCTCAAGCGCTTCAACACCGAGGGCTTCCAGCATCCGGCGCGCAAAGAACGCGCCCTGCGAGGCGAACCGAATCTGATCGACGCCCGCCGCCGCGCCGGCCCGTTCCATGGCCACGGCCATCCGATTGGCGTCGTTGGAATTGGCCAAATCCAGCAGGGCATCGGCCTGATCGCCGCCCTCCCCGGCATCCTTGTCGGACGACCGATCGCTTTCGGGCTCGCCGCCATCGTCGCCGTGGGTCGGGGGAATTTCGTTCGAAGGCGTGGCCCGGCTGAAATAGAGATCGAACAGCCGGTCGTGCAGGTCCTTCTCCTCGGCCGTCTTGGCCAGGACCACCGACAGCGAGTCCTTCAGGGTCTGGCGTTCCGCATAGCCGATGAGCGCGAGAGTCCGCGCCGCGTCTATCGCCTCCGACGGGGAGACCGCCGCCCCCGCGGTGCGAAGCGCCCGGATGTAGTTGGTGAGCGCGCGCTCCATGGCGCCGTCAGGCCGCTTCCGCCGCCTTCACCGCGTCGCGGGTGAGCGCCTCGGCTTTGGCGGCCATGCTGAGGATATCGCTCTGTCGCTTGAGGATGACGTTCAGGGTCTCCCGCACCATGGTCGGCTCAAGGGCGTCGGCGTGCAGAAGCAGCAGGGTTCGGGCCCAGTCGATGGTCTCACTGATCGACGGCAGCTTGCGCAGGTTCTCACCGCGGACCAGTTGGATGAAAGCCACCAACTGAGCCAGCAGGCTGGCGGAAATCTCCGGCACGCGGGCGCGCACAATCAGGCGCTCGCGTTCGGCGTCCGGGAAATCGATGTGCAGGTGCAGGCAGCGCCGCTTGAGGGCGTCGCCCAGCTCGCGCGTGGCGTTGGAGGTCAGCATGACTAGTGGTGGGACCTGGGCCTCGATGGTGCCGATCTCGGGCACTGTGACCTGGTAGTCGGACAGGATCTCCAGCAGCAGGGCCTCGAACTCCTCGTCGGATTTGTCGATCTCATCGATCAGCAGTACCGAGCCGCCGGTCTGTTCCATAGCCTTAAGCAAGGGGCGGGGCTCGAGAAACTCCCGAGAGAAGAACAGGTCCTGGAAGTCCGCCAGTTTGGCGAACGAGGCGTCGAGGCCGTCGGCGTCGGCCACCAGATCGTGGATCTTTTCCTTCAGGATCTGCGTGTAGAGCAGCTGTTTGCCGTATTTCCACTCATACAGCGCCTTGCTCTCATCGAGACCCTCGTAGCACTGCATGCGTAGTAGTGGGTAGTTCAGGCACTTGGCCACCGATCGCGCCAGGTCGGTCTTGCCGACGCCGGCCGGCCCTTCGATCAGCACCGGCTTGCGCAGATGGTGCGCCAGATAGACCGCCGTCGAGATCGAGCGCGTGGAGATATAGCCGACGCCCGCAAGGCCCTCGGTCACAGCCTCGATTGAGCTCAGGCCGATAGGGATGGGTAAGGCCGTCATGGGTCTCGCTATATGTTGTATTCTCTCTTCCCCTTTTGGGGGAAGTCCCGGCGAAGCCAGGGATGGGGGCTCCAGCTTGGCGAGATCTCCGCAGCTTCGTCCCCCTCCGCCGCTTCGCGGCCCCCCTCCCCCAGAAGGGGAGGAGAATGTCTTATCCCGCTAGTTGCGCCACACCGCGGCCGAGGTGATGTTGTCCTCGGCGGCGGCTTCGTACTGACGCAGCTCGTTGCGGCCGACCACCAGGTGGTGGACCTCGTCGGGGCCGTCGGCGATGCGCAGGGTGCGCTGGCCGGCGTACATCCGCGACAGCGGCGTCCATTGCGAAACGCCGGTGGCGCCGTGCATCTGGATAGCCTGGTCGATGATCTGGCAGACCCGCTCGGGCACCATGGCCTTGACCATATGTACCCAGACGCGAGCTTCGCGGTTGCCCAGCACGTCCATGGCCTTAGCGGCCTTGAGCACCATCAGCCGCATCGCCTCGATATCGATACGGGCGCGGGAGATGATCTCGATATTGCCGCCCAGGTGGGCGATCTTGCGACCGAAGGCTTCGCGCGACAGGCCACGCTGGACCATCAGATCAAGCGCCCGTTCGGCCTGGCCGATCGAGCGCATGCAGTGGTGGATGCGGCCGGGACCCAGGCGGACCTGGGAAATCTCGAAGCCGCGGCCCTCGCCCAGCAGCATGTTTTCCTTGGGCACCCGCACCTTGTCGAATTTGATGTGCATATGACCGTGCGGCGCGTCGTCTTCGCCGAACACCTGCATGCCTTCCAGGATCTTCACCCCGGGGGTGTCGATGGGCACCAGGATCTGCGACTGCTGCTTGTGCGGCGGGGCGTCGGGGCTGGTCTTGACCATGGTGATCATGATCTTGCAGCGCGGATCGCCGGCCCCGGAAATGTAGAATTTCTCGCCATGGAGCACCCATTCGTCGCCTTCGAGCCAGGCGCGCATGCCGACGTTCTTGGCGTCGGACGAGGCGCGATCAGGTTCGGTCATGGCGAAGGCCGAGCGAATCTCACCGTTCAGCAGCGGCTTCAGCCATTTTTCCTTCTGCTCGGGCGTGCCGACCCGCTCCAGCACTTCCATGTTGCCGGTGTCGGGGGCGGAGCAATTCATCACCTCGGAGGCCATGGGGTTCTTGCCCAGCTCGACGGCGATATAGGCGTAGTCGAGGTTCTTCAGGCCATCGCCGGTCTCCGCGTCGGGCAGGAAGAAGTTCCACAGTCCCTCGGCCTTGGCCTTGTTCTTAGCCACTTCCAGCACTTCCAGCTGGCCGGGCGTATAGCTCCAGCGATCCTTCTTGCCTTCACCCAGGCGATGGAACTCCACCGACATCGGGTTGACGGTTTCCTTGATGAACGCCTTGACGTGCTCAAGCAGCGGCATGGCCGCCTCGCTCATCCGCAGATCGTGCAGATCGTCGGTGGGGTTCAGTCCAAAGGCGGTGGCGGTTTTCGACATCGGGGCGTCGTCGGCCATGGTGATGTTTCCTCTTGTTCGATCCGGGGGAGATAAACAGTTGTTTGAACTCTGGCAAACCCCGGCGCAACGGGCGCGGCCAAAAAACCAAACCGCCCGCCATCATACGGCGGGAAGCGGTCTGACTGGCGTCACGTGACCGTGAAGGTATTTAGAATTTCTTGCGAGGCCCGGCCTTCACCGGGCGCCCCAGCGGGTGACACAAGAAGGGATCATGGTGTCAGTGCACGACCTGCAAGACCAACTCTGAAGACTGAGTCGTATCAAAAACCGGCACATCCCAGTTGATCAGACGACGCTTCAAATGCGCGTCGGAGGGCGGCCGCATAGCAAGGCATTCTATTACCATGTGATTTTTTAATGCTAACGCTCGCTCAATAAGCGAATCGCAGGCACGACGGACAAACCCAAAATCAAACATAATGATCGTCGAAGATTTATCACCGTCATTATTCATAAAATCTTCTGGGTCCATGCTACCGATACGATTCCAATCGATTTCCCGTACGACGACATCATGATTCATCTGAGACAATTGTTCAAGAACACCAGCGCTGTATTTGTAGTCATCAGAGATCAGAACAACCTGAATTTGCACAGTCTTCGGCTCCCAGGCATCGATCACAACTTGGCCGATCGCGAGCGAAAAACGCTGAGGCCGGGATCATCACATAGGAACCGAGCAAGACGCGTTTCGTCCTCCATTGGAAAGACGGGCAAAGCCCAGGGTTCGTCCGGGAAAACCCTGACAGGATTGAGTCAGCGGGCCAGCCAACCCTGGCTGAGCGCGAAGCGCACCACCTCGACCCGGGTGCGGAACCCGAGTTTTTCCATGGCGCGGGCCTTGTAGGTCTCGGCGCTCTTGACCCCGATGCCCAGCTCGGCCGCGACGGACTTGTTGCTGTGTCCCGACGCGGTCAGGCGAATGACGTCCATTTCGCGCCGGCTGAGTTCGGCCGCGCCCACGGCGCCCTCCGATGGCAGCGACGCGCTGCTTCCCACGGCCAGGAAGGCGACCGCAGGATCCAGGTAGAGACCGCCCGTCGCTATGGCCGTAAGGGCGCGGATCAGTTCCTCGGCCGCCGAGCGCTTCAGCAGATATCCCGACACCCCGATTTTCAGCAGCTGCCGCAAATACCCCCGGTCCTCATGAACCGTCAGGGCCAATATCCGGCAGGCTGGATATTCGGCGAGTAGCGCCTCCGCCACCTTCACGCCGTTCAGGCCAGGCATCGAAATGTCGAGAACGAGAATGTCGGGCTTCAGCGCCACGCATTGTCTCAAGGCGCCCGGGCCATCGCGCGCCTCGCCGACCACCTCGAAACGGTCATCTTCCAGCACCAGCGCCTTGACGCCCGCCAATACGATCGGATGGTCGTCGGCCAGGAAGACCCGCAGGCGGTTCACCGAGGGACCCGGGGAGCCCGGAACCGGATCAGAGGGGAACATGGATCAGCAGGGTGGTCCCCTGTCCCGGCGCGGTCTCGATCTCAATTGCTCCGTTCACCAGAGCCAGCCGCTCGCGCATGCCCAGCAGTCCCAGCCGCGCCGATGGCGTGGCCGCCGTGTCATCTTCCGCCAAGGCGAAACCTATGCCATCGTCTTCGACGATCAGACGCACCTCGGTCTCGCTGGCTTCCAGGATCACCCCGACCCGCCGCGCCCCGGCGTGTTTGACAACATTCAGGATTGCCTCCTGCAGCACGCGATACAAAACCGACTCGACCGACGACGAGAGGCGCCGGCTGTCAAGCGTCAGGTGCAGATCAAACGCCAGACCCGAGCGATCACCCCAGGCCTCCACCAGTTGCTGGATCGCCGTCTGCAGGCCGAGATCGTCAAGCGCGGTCGGCCGGATTTCCCAGGCCAGATGGTTGACTTCCTGTCCGGCGTCGTTGGTCAAGCCCTTCAGCCGGTCCACGCGGACCTTCACCGTCGAACTGGCGGTGCGGTCGCGGGCGATGCCTTCAAGGTCAAGCTGCATCGCCGTCAAATACTGCCCCAGGCTGTCATGCAGCTCGCGGGCGATCCTCTGGCGCTCGGCCTCCTGCTCGACCACTGTGCGACGAAGCACTTGTGACAACTCCTCCTCCAGTACGGCCCGTCGATCGCCCTCGGTCTTCAGCAGCGCCGCCGTGCGCTCCCACTGGACGATCTTGTCGTCCAACTGCGCCAAAAGGGCGTCCTGTTGAGTACGGGCTCTTTGCCGCTCGCGCGCCAGCTGGTCGACATGTTCCAGCACAACTTCGAGCAGGGATACGCGAAGAGACTCCGCCATCCTGATGTCTTCCACGCTCCACGGCTCCGCCTGACCACGGACCAGCTGACGCCAGGCGGCGAAGCTTCTGCGGGGCGACAGCCCTATTCCACGATCCGTGAGCGTCACCGGCTTGGATGGGTCGCCCGCCCAGGTGACGGTGTGGGTCAGTTCCGGCCTGAACCAGATCAGATAGTCGCGCGGGGAGCGCGAAATCGAGATCGACAACACCCCGCTGGCCATTTTCGCGAAGGCCCCGGCTGGGGGAAATAAGGTTGCGAGCCGGTCGGTATGAAAAGCGCCGCTCAGTTCGCTGACATTCAGCCATGCCACCAACTGTCGAACTTCCGCCTCGCGCGGCGTTTCGCCAATACTTTCAAGGGTCCCATCGATCCAGAGCGCCAATCCGGTGGCGGGAACATAGTTCAACAGCCGATGGGTGGAACGTGTCAGTCGATTCAGCACGTCCGGATCCCCGGCAAGATCCTTGACCAACGCCTCGTGGCTCGCACGGCCGCGCGCGCGCTGCGCCAGGTCCTCGGCGGCGAGGCGGGTCTCCAGTTGGTAGGAAGCCATCTGCCCGAACAGATCCAACGCCAGGCGAATGCGCGCCGGAAGGAATCGAGGCGCGCGATGATGACAGGCGATAAGGCCCCAGAGTTTGCCGCCGATGACGATCGAAATCGACATTGACCCGATCACACCCATGTTGGCCAGGTACTCAAGGTGAAGCGGGGAGACACTGCGTAGCAGACTGTGGCTGAGGTCGAGGGCCTTTCCCGGCGTCCATCGGGACCCGGTCAGCAGCGGCGCGGCGACATATCTCGCATCCGGGATCAGGCGCAGGGTGCTGCGCAAGTACAGCTGACGCGCCTGGCTCGGGATATCCGAGGCCGGATAGCGCAGCCCCAGATAGGACTCGACGTCAGGCGCCCGCGCCTCGGCGTCCACCGAACCGGCGCCATCCTGTAGAAAGCGATACAGCATCACGCGGTCGAAACCGGAAACCCTTCGAACGCTTTGGGTGAAGGCAGCGCAAAAGTCCTTGACCGACCCGGCCTGCTGGACCTCCGAAATCAGCTCCTGGACAAGCGCGAAGGCGTCGCCCTGGCCGTCGTCCGAGGCGAGCCGCGGTTCAAGCTCGAGCAGCAGAAGTCCGTCCGAGGTGTGAACGACCGCGTCACACGGCGTTCCACCCCTGGCGGCCAGGATGTCGAACGATAGTGGCCGGCGGGCCGGCGGCGGGGTGTCATTCGGGCCATGGATCGCCGCGGTGAGCCTGGGACCGATCCTCTCACTGAAACGGGCGTCGAGCAGCGCGGACGGCGTTTCGCCGAGCACCGCCTGGGTGTTCCCTCCCACCTGCAGTATGCGCAACTCGCCAGGTTCCATGGCCAACAGGCAGCCATGCGGCTGGATCGACCCTGGGATATGGATCGCCTCGCGTTCGCAATTGGTGGCATCGGCCGCCCCGAAGGCGACGGGTTCAGTGGACAGGCTCGGTTCCTCCCACCCTTGACGTTGCAGCAACCGGGGCGGCCAGCCAAGCCTCGAAACATGCGAAGGTTTCCAGGGCCGCGCCTTCGATCCGCGCCGCGATCGCGGGCGAGTCACCAAAGGCTTCGAGGGTGGCGACATAGCTGCGCCACTTATCACCTACCTCCGGGCCATAGCTGGAAAAGAACCGGCCGCCGGTCGACCGGGTGATGGCAAGTTGGGTTTGCAGTTGACGGGAGATGATCTGCCCCCCCAACGACGCCCCCTCCATGACATACATCACGCCCAGAGCGTCGGCGGGCCCCTCAATGGTCGGAAGCCATTGGGCGCGAGGCAGCGAAGTCATGTCTTCCAGACTCAATCCCAGCACCATCAGATCCTCAACCAGCCAGCCAGCCTTGGACCGCGCCGCGAAGTCGATATTCAGGGCGCCCAGGTCCACCGTGCGCAGCGCCGCCTCCAGGGGCGCATAGATCCCCCAGAACCGGGCGATCAGCGTTCGGTAGGTTCGCCGGTCCGTGCAATGCGCGCCAATGTCCATGGCGGCTTCCAGCCGGGCGTGGGCCGAGGCTGTCGCGGCCCTGAGGCGAAACCTTAAACCTTCCATGATCGCTTCACCGGCCCATCCTGCTCAGGCTATACGTCAACCCAACGGCGTCGCGGCGCAAATTATCAAGGGCGGATTGAACTGATGGCTATGGAAACTCCCGATACGGGCTTGCAGTTGCGCTCTCTGATCAGGGCCGGCGGAGAGCTGGAACTTTCGCTGGCCGTGGTTCCCGTCGGCGAGCCGGGGCCCGACGAAGTCGTCGTCCGCGTTGAAGCCTCCCCGATCAACCCCTCCGACTTGGGCCTGCTGCTGGGCGCGGCCGATGTGACCACCGCCGTCGTTTCGGGTGGAGCCGGCGGTCCCGTTTTCACGGCCCAGGTTCCTCCCGCCTTCATGCGCGCCATGGCCGGCAGGCTCGATCAATCGCTGCCCGTCGGCAACGAAGGCGCGGGCGTGGTGGTCAAGGCCGGCGCCTCCAGCGCGGCCCAGGCGCTGCTAGGCAAGACGGTCGCGATTCTCGGCGGCGCGATGTACACGCAGTACCGCACCCTCCGCGCCGCCGATTGCCTGTTGCTGGGCGACGACGTGACGCCCGCCGAGGGCGCCTCGTGCTTCGTCAATCCACTGACCGCCCTGGGTATGATCGGCACCATGCGGCTGGAGGGCTACACGGCGCTGGTGCACACCGCCGCGGCGTCAAACCTGGGCCAGATGCTCGTCAAGGCCTGCCTCGCCGACGGAGTCGCCCTAGTCAACATCGTGCGGAGCGCCGAGCAGGAGGCGCTACTGCGGGGGATCGGCGCGGTTCATATCTGCGATTCCTCGAAGCCAAGCTTCATGGAAGATTTGACCGCCGCCCTGGTGACGACCGGCGCCACCCTGGCCTTTGACGCTATCGGCGGTGGGCGCCTGGCCGGCCAGATCCTCACCTGCATGGAGGCCGCCGCCAACCAAACCGCCACCAGCTACAGCCGCTACGGTTCGACCACGCATAAGCAGGTCTATATCTATGGCGGCCTCAACACCGGCCCCACCGAGTTCAACCGCGGCTTTGGCATGGCGTGGGGCGTCGGCGGCTGGCTGCTGACGCCGTTCCTGCAAAAGATAGGCCCGGCCGACGGGCAGAAGCTGCGCCAACGCGTCGCCAACGAAATCAAGACCACCTTCGCCAGTCACTATACCTCGGTGATCTCGCTGACCGAGGCCTTGGACCCGGCCGTCATCGCCGCATACAACAAGAAATCGACCGGCGAGAAATTCCTGATCGCGCCACACAAGGGCGGGTGACGCCCTTCAAAGCCCCAAAATCAACCGCGCCATGATGTCTCGCTGGATCTGGTTGGAGCCGCCGTAGATCGAGGCCGCGCGATTGTTCAGATAGCGCGGCATGGCTGTCAGGCTATGGCGCGGACCGATCGGCGGTATGTTGGCGCCGGGGCGGCGGCCTTCGAGCTGGTCCACTCCCGCATAGGCGCCGGCGGCGTCGATAGCCAATTCGTCGATCGCCTGTATAGCCTCCGTGCCCTGGGTCTTGAGCATCGACGAGGCGGGTCCAGGATTGCGGCCTCCGGCCAGATCGGCCAGCACGCGATGCTCGGTCATTTCGATCGCCTCGATGGCGACCTCCGCGGCGGCCAGCCTGTTGCGGAACGCGGCGTCCCGCAACAGGCTCTCCCCCTCGTCGGAAGCCTCTGCGGCGGCCATGGTCCGCACTCGCGCGAGGGCGACCTTCAGACCGGGCGCCGAGCCGCCGCCGCGCTCGAATTCGAGCAGGTATTTTGC
>JANYFU010000039.1 GCA_025359665.1 Caulobacteraceae bacterium | reverse complement strand
GGACTGACATTGGTGCCCGAGTAGTGTTCCTCAGCGAGAGTCGGCGCCCGGAAGCCGGTGCTGATCGTGCCTCGGATCGCGAACATCGGGTTGAAGTCGTAACGGACGGTCGCCTTGCCGACCTCGGTGTCACCGAAATCGCTGTAGTGCTCATAGCGACCGGCGAGATCGACATGCAGGTTCTTGATTGGATCGGTGGCCAGGTCGATGTATGCCGCTTCGCTGGTGCGATGGAAAGCCGCCTGGTCAAGCGGCGTATAACCGTCGAAGGACTGAGCACCGGCTCCAAAGTATGAGGACGGCTCGCCGGCTGTGATCTCGAAGGTCTCCCTGCGAATTTCTCCGCCGACGGCGACGTTCAGCGGAGCGGCCAAGCCGATGGCGAAGCTGTTGTCGACATCGAGGTTGGTGGTCCACTGGGTCGCGTCGAAGGCGCCGTTATAGAAGTTCGTCTGTGGTGTAATCGGCGTGGCGGACAAGGCCTGGAGAACGGGGAACAGCTGGGCGTTGCCGGAATTGACGACGAAAACCTGGGTGTTGTTATCGCCATAGGTGCTGGCAAGATCCCAGTGCCACCCGGCCAGATCACCGCGCACCCCGCCCGTGAAGGAATAGTCCTTCTCGTCGAACTTCTCGCGCGGATCAAAACCGTTGGGGAATGGATAGACTGTAACACCGGTGGAAGTTACTCCCTGCACCTTGTCTGGAACACGATAGTTTTCGTAGTGTTGAGCGGACCTGTAGCTATAGTTTCCGAAGCCATAGGCCTCGATGTTATCGGTAATCTTATAGCCGGCGTTGACAAATCCATTGTAAAGATTGAATTGGGGATCACCGTTCAATCGATTTATGTGCGGGAAATCGGGATCTTTCGGCGCATTCGATCTCGGAAAAGTTAGTCCTGATTTCAAAGTTCCGTCGGGATTGGTAATCCGATTGTCGCCGATGCCCAGGGTGCTAAAGTCATGGTAGCGCTGCTCAAGCGTAATGTTGACGAAGCCCTTGTCGCCAAGGCTGAAACCCTTGTTGACCGATATGGCGGCCGATGTGCCCTGGCCATTGTAGTACTGCCCGCCGGTGGCGGTCATCACCCCGCCCGTGGCGCTCTTTTTAAGAATGATATTCACAACCCCGGCGATCGCGTCAGTGCCATATTGCGCCGCCGCACCATCGGTCAGCACTTCGACGTGATCGATAGCGCCAATTGGAATGAAGCTGAGGTCGGTGGTCGCCGAACCCGAATAGGGGCTGCCGCTATCGACCGCGAGGTTGGAAGTGGTGTGACGGCGTTTGCCGTCCACCAGGATCAGGGTGTCGTTGGGGCTGAGACCGCGCAGGGCCGCCAAAACCTGAATGGCGGCGGCGTCGCCGCCGTTGGTCTGGATGTTCAGCGACGGTACGCTGGTCTGCAGCGAAGCTGCGAGATCCTGAGCGCCAGTCTTCAGCAGTTGCTGCGCGCCGATCACTTCGATCGGGGCGGCGCTGTCGGCGGCCTTGACGCCGACCTGACGGGTGCCGGTGACGATCAGTTCGGATGGAGCGGCACTAGCATCCGCGGCTTCCTCCGCCGCATAGACCACACCGGCCGAAGCGAGCAGCGCGATCATACTGGCGCTCGATAGTAGCTTCTTCATGTCCATATCCCCTTAGATGTTGTTTTGTTGAGCAATTTTTACTCATCTACATTGTTGTCTAGCGTGACGCCAACCCGACAGGCGGAGAAGACGCCTTCCATGACCATTCCTGGTCTCCAAAGCGTCTAGCCATGGTTCAAACTAATCAATCAACCACCCCTGGCGACGTCAAACTCGCCACAAACATCGTTCCATGCGTCGGCGCTGTGACAAAGCATGGCGATGCTGCAATTGCGAAGTATGGGGTTTGCGCAAAAAGATGACGCAGGCGTCCCGATTGACGCTTAAATTTCAGGCTCCGTTTGGAGGCTCTTCCAAGCCGCCGCGATGGCGGGCATGAGGAAGCGGCTCGGCGGTTGGAGGCGTTCCGTGAATTTATCAAGGCCAGAGGCTATGACGCGCGCGGCCTTCGAGGCGCTGGACCAGGCTGATGAGCTAGCGAGACTTCGCGACCTCTTCAGCCTGCCCCCGGGCGTGATCTATCTGGACGGCAACTCCCTGGGCGCCCTGCCCAAGGCCACGGCGGCGCGTGTCCAGGATCTGGTCAACCGCCAATGGGGCGTGGACCTGATCCGTAGCTGGAACACCCACGACTGGATCGGCGCGGCGGCTCGGATCGGAGACAAGATCGCGCCTCTGATCGGGGCAGCGCCGGGCGAGGTGATCGTCGCCGATTCGACCTCGGTAAATCTGTTCAAGCTGGTGTGCGGGGCGCTGGCGCTTCGCCCGGGTCGCCGGACCATCCTGACTGAGCCGGGAAATTTCCCCACCGACCTCTATATCCTTCAGGGGATAGAGGCTTGGCTGGGTGATCAGGTCCAGCTGCGGACCATGCCGCGCGGCGCCCTGGCCGACGCGATCGACGCCGACACGGCCGCCGTGGTCCTGACCCACGTTCACTATAAGACCGCCGAGCGCTGGCCCATGGCCGAGATCACCGCCCTCGCCCACCGGCACGGAGCCTTGGCGGTCTGGGATCTCAGCCACAGCGCCGGCGCCCTGGCCATCGACCTGAACGCCGCCAACGCCGATCTGGCCCTGGGTTGCGGCTATAAATATCTGAATGGGGGGCCTGGCGCGCCGAGCTTCGCCTTTGTCGCCGCTCGATGGCAGGACCAGCTGGCCTCGCCGCTGTCGGGCTGGATGGGTCACGCCGAGCCGTTCGTGTTCGACGATGACTATCGACCGGCCCCGGGTATCCGCCGGCAGCTGTGCGGCACGCCTGGCATGTTGGGCTTGACGGCGCTTGAGGCGGGAATCGACCTGTTCGCGGACCTCGACATGGCCGCCGTGGAGGCCAAGGGCCTGGCCCTTGGCGAAGCTTTCATCGCCCTCGCCGAGGCGCGATTGGGCGCCTGGGGTCTGGAACTGGCGAGCCCCAAGGCGGCGGATCGGCGCGGCTCGCACGTCTCGCTACGCCACCCCGAGGGCTACGCCATCATGCAGGCGCTGATCGCCCGGGGCGTGATCGGCGATTTCCGAGCGCCCGATATCCTTAGATTCGGCATGACGCCGCTCTATCTGCGGTTCACTGATATCTGGGACGCCTTCGAGATCCTGCGGACCGTGCTCGAAACCGGCGAATATCTGCAGCCCCGCTTTTCGAAACGCGCGGCGGTGACCTGAACTCAGGTTTCAGCCCCGGCGATCAGCCTTGACGCCGCCGCTTCCAGGACCGCGCGAGCCTGGCCGGCGCCCAGCCCCTGTTCGCGGCGTAGGCGATCCCAGGTCTCGAAACTGAGAATCATATCGAAAGCCTCGAACAGAATCGGGTCCCGCGCGAGCGATGGTGGCAGCACCTCGGCCAGAATCTCACGAAGCGCCAGGTTCAGCCGCTTGATGTCCTGTTCAAGCACCTTGGAGCGGTGACGGTGAGCGGCCTCCGCCCGCTTGAAGGGGGTAATTCGCTCAAACACCGCGACGCGGCGGCCGATCAGTTCGGAAAGGCGATCCGGCCAGGCCGTGGTCGCCGATTTGATCGAGATCTCTTCCCTGAGGCGGGCCTCGATGGCCAGGGACATCTCACGATAGAGACTGTCCATATCCTTGAAATGGCGAAAAACGGTGCGCAGCCCAACCTTCGCCCGCTCGGCCACAAGTTCGGCGCTGACCGAGATATGGCCCGCCTGGGTGAGGTCCAGCATCGCCGCGATGATCCGCGCCCGGCTGTCCAGGGTGCGCC
>JANYFU010000032.1 GCA_025359665.1 Caulobacteraceae bacterium | reverse complement strand
CCTGCAGCGCCAGATCGAGCGCGAGAGCCAGTCGATCTTCCCCGACCCCGCCGTGCGGGCGGTGAAGGCGGTGGTGCGCAAGGGGCGCGAGAACTATCTCTGCCTGCTGAATTTCCAGGACATGGCCAACGCCGCGCGCCTCGGCGGCGCCGATCTGGTCGGACTGGCCCTGGCGGCCCGCTGGGCGCGCGCCACCCGCGACGGCGACATGACCGGCGGCGATTTTCCCGCCTGGCTGCCGACCCTGTTCGCGATTGCCCCCAACGCCCAGGCTGGCGCCGCCAATCTGGTCGATCGCCGCGGCGAGTGCATGCACGCCGGCTGTTCGCACTATCGGACCTGTTTCATCGAGAAGGCGGTGCGGGCCTCGAAGCGGGCCGACATCGTCATCGCCAATCACGCCCTGGTCCTCACCCAGGCGGCCTTCGATGGGGCCCGCGCGGCCCGGGGCCAGAAGGATGACGTCGAGACCGCCCGCCCGCGCCGGATCGTTTTCGACGAGGGTCACCATCTGTTCGACGCCGCGGACAGCGCCTTCGCCGCCGCCCTGTCGGGTTCCGAGGCCGCCGAGATGCGGCGCTGGATCCGAGGCCCTGAGGGGCGCGGCCGCCGCGGCCGGGGGCTGGAGGCTCGGCTATCTGAGGTGCTGGCCGACCGCGACGACGCCCAGGGCGC
The DNA here is from genome assembly GCA_025359665.1 of Caulobacteraceae bacterium. Lineage (GTDB taxonomy): Bacteria > Pseudomonadota > Alphaproteobacteria > Caulobacterales > Caulobacteraceae > Acaudatibacter. Next base: position 1,738 of record JANYFU010000032.1, on the reverse strand, counting down.
GTTGCGGGACGCGGTGCGCGCCGCCGCCGGCCTGCCGGGGGAGGGGTGGTCCGGTCGTATTGCGCCCGGCGCTGGCGAAGTCAGTCCGATGGGGCCGATCGAGGCCTTTCTGGTCGGAGTGCTGGAACAGCTGCGCGCCCGCGCCGCCCGCTCGGATATCGGCATGGAGTGCGCCGCCCGCCCGGCCATCGATCTGGTGCGCGCCTCGGCGCGGACCGCCGCCGAGGCGATCGCCGGGGTGGAGGCGCCGCTGCTGGCTTTATCGCGCCTGCTTGAGGCCACCCTGGACGAGGAGGCGGACACCCTGAACACCGCCGAGCGGGCTCGGATCGAGGGCGCCTTGCGGGGCCTGGACCGGCGGGCGCGGATGATCCTGCCGGCCTGGCGCTCGATGCTGGTGGCCATAGACGAGAACGCCGAGGACGATCCCGATTTCGTCGACTGGTTCGAGGCGACGTTCCTTTATGGCCGCGTGGTCGACGCCGCCTGCCGCCGCCACTGGGTCGATCCGACCGAGCCCCTGACCGCGGCGGTGATCGCGCCTGCCCATGGGGTGCTGGTCACCAGCGCCACCCTGACCGATAACGCCCTGATCGACCCCTTCGCCCTGGCCGAGATGCGCACCGGCGCGGCGCGCCTGCCCGAGCGGCCCAAGACCCTGCGCTTGGCGTCGCCCTTCGATTACGCCAGCAACGCCGTGGCCCTGGTGGTGACCGATGTCGCGAAGGACGACGCGCGGCAGGTGGGGGCGGCCATGCGCGAACTGTTCCTGGCGGCCGGCGGCGGAGGCCTGGGTCTGTTCACCGCCATCCGGCGCCTGCGGGCGGTGCACGAGCGGATCGCCGGACCGCTGGCCGACAAGGGCCTGGCCCTCTACGCCCAGCATGTGGATCCGCTTGAGGTCGGCGCCCTGGTGGACATCTTCCGCGCCGAGCAGGACGCCTGCCTGCTGGGCACGGATGCCGTGCGTGACGGGGTCGATGTGCCAGGCCGCTCGCTGCGCCTGCTGGTCTTCGACCGCGTGCCGTGGCCTCGGCCCGACATACTGCACAAGGCTCGCCGCAGCCGGTTCGGCGGCAAGGGCTATGACGACGCCCAGGCCCGTGGTCGTATCTCCCAGGCCTTCGGGCGGCTGATCCGCCGCGCCGACGACAAGGGCGTGTTCGTGATGCTCGACGCGGCGGCCCCGACACGGTTGTTTTCCGGTCTGCCCGAGGGCGTGCGACTGGAGAGAGTCTCGCTGGTCGAAGCCCTGGAAGCCACGTGCGCCCATTTGGGGTAAAAACCGGGTTGACCTTGACTTTTTGGGATGAAAAGAAACAATTGTTAAAGATTCAAATTAGACGATGTTTCGATCGAAAAGGGGGTCAAATATGAACTCGAGAATCGTTTCGGGTCTATCCGCTCTCACGGTGGTCATGGCCACGGGCGTAGCCCAGGCCACTGTCCTGTTTCCAGGTGGGGGATGGTCGGCGTTCAACTTTGGCGGCGTCGGCGTACCCTTCGCCGATACCTTCACCTTCACTCTCACCGCACCAGCGACGTTCAACATCACCGATGCCTTTGCCGATGGTGATCAGTTCGATGTAATTATCACCGGGGTGGACAAGGGAGCCACATCGACGCCCCTCTCTGACGGAACCGGTATCGGCGCCGACTATGACGCCGCCTTCGCCTCCCCGAAATTCAGTCATGCTTCCTATACGCTGGGGCCTGGCGACTACACCGTGACCGGATC
>JANYFU010000027.1 GCA_025359665.1 Caulobacteraceae bacterium | reverse complement strand
CACACCCAGAATGCGGGCGATCTCAGCCGGGTCCTTGCCCTGGGCGGCATAGATTTTCATCAGGTCCAGGGTATCCTTGTGACGCTTGTAACGCAGCCACATCTGCAGGGCTCCCATGGCGAAGAACATCACGGGGAAGATAAGCCACCAGAACGACCAGAACCACATGAGCGCGCTCCAAAACGCGGACGGATGATCCGTCCTCTACACCCTGGTCGCCGCCGAACCTCGGTTTGGATGCAAGCGACGTGGAAAAAGGCTGCGTTGGACTTTAGATTTCCCGCGCTTTCAAAACAGGGCAGCGGGCTTATGGTTCGCCGCCAACCACGCAAGCCCCAGAGAAACGCCCAATGGATATCGCCGCACCGTATGACGCCAGCCGACACGCCCGCGCGGGACGCGGGCGGGTCTATGACTCGATCCTCGACACCATCGGCAATACACCCCTGGTGCGATTGCCCCGGCTGACCGCCGCCCTGAAGCCGCGCGGCGAGGTGCTGGCCAAGCTGGAATTCTTCAACCCAATGGCCTCGGTCAAGGACCGGATTGGCCTGGCGATGATCGAATACCTCGAACAACAGGGCCTGTTGAAGCCCGGCGCGACCATCGTCGAGCCGACCAGCGGCAACACCGGCATCGCGCTGGCGTTCGTGGCGGCGGCCAGGGGCCTGAAACTGATCCTGGTGATGCCCGAGAGCATGTCGATCGAACGGCGCAAGATGCTGCTGATCCTGGGCGCCAAACTCGAACTGACGCCAGCCGAGCGGGGCATGAGCGGCGCGGTGGCCCGGGCGCGGGAATTGCTGACCGAGATTCCCGGGTCGGTGATGCCCCAGCAGTTCGAGAACCTCGCCAACCCGGCCATTCACCGGGTCTCCACGGCCGAGGAGATCTGGAACGACACGGACGGCAGGGTGGACGTGGTCGTCAGCGGGGTCGGTACCGCCGGCACCATCACCGGGGTCGGCCAGGCGCTGAAAGCGCGCAAGCCGTCGCTGCGCATGGTGGCGGTGGAACCGACGGCCTCGCCGGTGCTGTCGGGCGGCAAGCCCGGGCCGCATAAGATCCAGGGCATCGGCGCCGGCTTCGTGCCGGCGATCCTCGACCGCGGCGTGATCGACGAGATCATCCAGGTTTCCAACGAGGACAGCCTGGACATGGCCCGCCGAACCGCTCGCGAGGAAGGCATACCCGTCGGCATCTCCTCCGGCGCCGCCCTGACCGCCGCTTTCGACGTGGCCATGCGCCCAGGAATGGAGGGCAAGGTCATCGTCACCATCATCCCCAGCTTCGCCGAACGCTACCTGTCGACGGCGCTGTTCGATGGGCTTGGCTGATTCTCCTCCCCCATTGGGGGTGGAGGTCGCATGCGACCGACCGGACCGCGAAGCGGTGGAGGGGGCCGAAGCCGCGGAGATCTCGCCAGGCTGAAGCCCCCATCCCCGGCTCTGCGGGGACTTTCCCCAGAGGGGGAAGAGAGTCGATGCTCCATGACCGACGTCTACAGCCCGCAGAAGCGCTCTTCGGTGATGCGGCGGGTGAAGGGGTCGGGGACGGGGCCCGAACTGGTGGTGCGCCGGCTGATCTGGCGGCTGGGCGGGCGCTATCGGCTGAACCGCAAGGACCTGCCCGGCAAGCCGGACATCGTGCTGGCGGGTCGGCGGCTGGCGATCTTCGTCCACGGCTGTTTCTGGCATGGCCACGACTGCGCCCGAGGCGCGCGCGTCCCCAAGACCAACCGGGACTATTGGGTGGCCAAGGTCGCCCGCAACCGCGCGCGGGACGACATGGCGCGCGCGAACCTGGCGGTCGCCGGGTGGCGCGTGGAAACCGTCTGGGAATGCGAGCTGAAGGATTCGGCCGCCCTCGAAACCCGGGCGAGCGACTGGCTGGCTATCGGGTCCTCGCGCGCCTAAAATCGTGACCATGAAACACATCCAGTTCGGCCGCACCGGCCTTCGCGTTTCGCGCCTGTGCCTGGGCACCATGACCTTCGGCCTGCAATGCGACGAGGCGCTGAGCCACGCCATCATGGACGCCTCGGCCGAAGGCGGGGTCGATTTCCTCGACACCGCCGACATCTATCCGCTGGGCGGCGATGGCAAGACGGTGGGGCGGACCGAGGAGATCGTCGGCGGTTGGCTGAAGGGCAAGCGCCAGGATTTCATCCTGGCGACCAAATGTTTCGGCCAGATGGGCCGGCGGCCCTGGGACCAGGGGATGAGCCGCAAGCATATCGTCGAGGCGATCGACGCCTCGCTGACGCGCCTGGGGACCGACTACGTCGATCTCTACCAGTTGCACGGGTTCGATCCGGCCACGCCGATCGACGAGGCGCTGGAGGCGCTCGACAGCGTCGTTCGGTCAGGCAAAGCGCGCTATGTCGGCGTCTCGAACTGGATGGCGCACCGCGTGGCCCGGGCGCTGGGGCGTAGCGAGGTGAAAAATCTGGTGCGCATCGATAGCGTCCAGCCGCGCTACAATCTGCTGTTCCGCGCCTTCGAGCGCGACCTGCTGCCTCTGTGTCAGGAAGAGGGGGTGGCGGTGATCCCCTATAACCCGCTGGCCGGCGGCCTGCTGACCGGCAAGCACAAGAGCGACGCCCCACCACCGGAGGGCTCGCGCTTCACCCTTGGCCGGGCAGGGGGCTTCTACCAGACCCGCT
>JANYFU010000026.1 GCA_025359665.1 Caulobacteraceae bacterium | reverse complement strand
GATCATGTACTACCCGCACGCGGTCACCCGGGACATGGGCGGCACCCGCTTCATCCCGGGAACCCACCTTCGCAAGGTCAGCGAGGTGGCGCTGGGCCGATATCAGAACATCCGCGGCCAGCAGCACATGGTCTGCGAGGCTGGGACGCTACTCTTCCTCCACCACGGAATCTGGCACGGCGGCGGGGTCAATGTTTCGGACCACACCCGGACCATGTTCAAGATCCGCATGCACGCCAGCGGCTCGCAGAAACGCCGCTGGGATGTCACCGACCGGCCGGCCTCGGAGTCCCAGCGCCCGATCTTCTACGTCAAGGGACAAAGGCCCGCCGACACCGTGGCGGCGATCCTGATGACCCCGGAGCCCTGGTTCGAGCAGGACACCGGGCGGTTGGAATTCGTCAACCGGATCAAGCTTTGGCGCTATCTGACCGACAATCTGGATTTCGACGCCGACTATTGGCTGACGCGCCTTGAGCACCAGCCGATGGCCTTGGCCTGAGAGCCGGTCGCCGCGGCTACATCCGCTCGGGCGTGGCGACGCCAAGCAGGTCCAGCGCCAGCTCAAGCTGCTTCAGGGTCAAGGCAGCCAAAGCCAGGCGTGAGGCTCGGACCGGGCCCTCCGCGCTCAGCACCGGGCAGGCGGCGTAGAACCGGGCGAACGCCTGCGCCAGCCGAAACGCGTGGTCGGCGATCAGATTGGGCGCGCGTTTGTCGTAGGCCTCGATGACCGCGTGGTCGAAGGCGTCGAGCAACAGCACCAACTCGCGCTCGGCCGGCGCCTCGACCTGGATCGGCCCGTCTTCGACGCCCTCCGCCGCCGCCCGGCGCAGCAGGGATTTAACCCGCACCGCCTGGTAGAGCAGATAGGGACCGGTCTTGCCCTCGAAGCTGGAAAACCTGTCGAGATCGAACACGTATGACGTGCCCCGAAAGTTCACCAAATCGGCGAACTTCAAGGCCGCGACGGCGACCCGCAGGGCGGTGTCCTCGAACTCGTCGGGCGACAGCTCGGCCCCCAGGCCGGCCTCCCGCAGACGTTCGCGGGCCTTGCCGCTGGCCATGTCGATCAGGTCGCGCAACTTCAGAACCCCGCCCTCGCGGGTCTTGAACGGCTTACCGTCCGGGCCGTTCATGGTGCCGAAGCCGATGTGTTCGAGGCTTCCCTCGGTGGCGTAGCCGGCCAGATAGGCGGCCCGGAACACGGTCTCGAAATGGTCGGCCTGGCGCTGGTCGACCACATACAGGACCAGGTCGGGATCGAAGAACCGCTTGCGGTCCAGGATCGTCGCCAAGTCCGTCGTGCCGTACATGGCCGACCCTTCGGACGACACCACGAGCAGGGGCGGAACTTCGCGGCGGTCGGTGTCGCGGGCCACCCGGATGATCCTGGCGCCCTGGTCGTCGACCAGAAGTTGTTTCTCGGCCAGTTCCACCACCATCCGCGCGATCAGCGGATCGACGTCGCTCTCGCCGCGCCAGAGGTCGAAATCCACCCCCAAGGCGTGAAAATCCCGCTCCAGCGCCTCGCGGGTAATGCGGGCGAAGTGCCGCCAGATCAGGCGATGGCCAAATCGACCGGCCTGCAGCTCGGCGGTGGCCCGCCGGGCGCGGTCGCGGAAGGCGATGTCGGTCTTGGCCAAGGCGGCGGCGGCCGGATAGAGCCTGTCGAGATCGGCCAGGCTGATGGCGGCGCTGAACACCCCGTGAAGGGCCACCTCGTCGGCGTCGGTCCAGGCGGGGGGCTGGGTCTGAAGCCGCTCAAGCTGCGTGGCGATAGCCGGATAGGCGTCGGCGCAGGCGATGATCAGCAGGCCCATCTGGAAGCCCCAGTCACCGAAATGGGCGTCGCCCACGGTCTCGTCGCCCCGGAACCGATAGAGCCGCTTGATGGCCTCGCCAATGATCGAGGCCCGCAGGTGGCCGACGTGCATTTCCTTGGCGACGTTGGGGCCGCCGTAGTCGACCAGCACCCGACGGGGCGGCGTGGCGTGGGTGACGCCCGCGCGCTCGTCGGCGGCCAGGATATCGGCCCGGGCCGACAGGGCGGCCTCCGTAACTCGCAGGTTGATGAAACCCGGTCCGGCGATCTCCACCGAGGCGATGGCCGGATGATCGCCCAGCAAACCGGCGACCGAAGCCGCGATCCGCCGCGGATTTTGCTTCAACGCCTTAGCGGCGGCCAGGGCGCCGTTGCACTGGAAATCGGCCAGATCGGGGCGATCCGACGCGGTGACCCGGCCGAACTCGGCGGCCAGGCCCAGGGCGGCGAAGGCGGCGGCCATCGCCTCGCCCAGGCCCGATCTCAGATCCGTCATGGCTGGGTGACGGCGCTCGCCGAGGCCTGACCGGCGTTGGGCCGGAAGCGTTTGCCGTCGCGGTTGAAGATGGCCATTTTCGGCGTGACCTCGAAACCGATCAGGACCTCGAAATTGGCTCCGCTGACATTAGTGTCCTTGCGCGGGATGACGATCTTGCCAATCGTTTCGGTGGCGAAGGTGCGATCCTGGCCCGAGGGAAAGCTGACCGGCATCTCAAAGGTGGTCTTGTCGATCACCGCGTGATTGCGATCGGTGACGGCGACCCAGTAGTGGTAGGTCTTGGTCCGGCCCTCGGCCTGCGGGCCGCGCCCGAGCTCGAACAGGATCCGCGCCTTGACCACGATCGGCTCATCGCCCTTGTAGGAACAGACCGAGGAAATGTTCTGGATTTCGCCGCTGTAGCGCACCGCCGCCGAGCCCTCGACGTCATCCTTGAACTCAATGTAGCGCGACGCGTCGTACAGCACCTTCACGAACGGGCACGGGCCGGCGTTCTTGAGCTGTGGCAACGGCGCGTTGAGATTGCCAAACGCCTCGTCGCGCTTCTTCCTTTTGGCGTCGTCATCCGACTGCTGGTCATCACCGCCACCGCGGCCACCGCCTCCGCCGCGTCCGCCATACTGGGCGAATGCCGGTAGGGCGTGCAGCAGCGACAAGCTGGCGCAAGCGGTGAACAGAAGGGTGCGGATACGGGGCATGCAATGTCCGGTTCGGGGCCGGCCGACGTCCGGCCTGTACGCGTCGATAGGCCAGCCTGATAACGGCATATCCGGGGCGCCGCAACGAACGGCTGCTTGACGGAGGCCGCGCCCTCGCGGATCAGAGGCGATGGCCGTCTATACCGATATCACCGATCAGGAGCTGGAAACCTTCCTCGGAGAGTTCGACGTCGGGGCCGCCGTGACCTTCAAGGGGATCGCCGAGGGGGTCGAGAATTCCAACTTCATGGTCGAGACCACCGTCGGCCGCTATATCCTGACGGTCTATGAGCGGCGGGTGGACGCCGCCGATCTGCCGTTCTTTCTGGGCCTGATGCAGTGGCTGGCCTCGCGTGGATACCCCAGCGCCACGCCGATCGCCGATCGCTCGGGCGCCCTGCTCAAAAGCCTTCGCGGCAAGCCGGCGGCCCTGGTCGCGTTCCTGCCCGGCCTGTCGGTGCGCCGTCCCACGGTCGCCCAATGCCGCGAGGCGGGCGAAGGCCTGGGCTGGCTGCACCAGGCGGCCGAGGGATTTGACGGGCGGCGCTCCAACAGCCTGGGCCAAGCGGCCTGGGCTCCGTTTTTCGCGCCGTTGGAAGACGCCGCCGAGGCGCTGAAACCCGGACTGGCCGCCACCATAAAAGGCGACCTGGCTCTGTTCGCCAGACGCTGGCCGCGGGATCTACCCAAGGGGATCGTCCACGCCGACTATTTTCCGGACAACGTATTCTTTCTGGAGGGGCGTTTCGGCGCCGCCATCGACTTCTATTTCGCCGCCTGGGACCAGCTGGCCTATGACATCGGCGCGGCGGTCAACGCCTGGTGCTTCGAGGCTGACGGCAGCTTCAACCTGACCCGCGCCCAGGCCTTCCTGGAAGGCTACGAGCGGCGACGCGTGCTGTCGGCGGCGGAGCGCGCCGGCCTGCCGATCCTGGCCCACGGCGCCGCGCTGAGGTTTTTCCTGACCCGTCTCAACGACTGGGACGCCACCCCGGCCGGCGCCCTGGTGCGCCCCAAGGACCCGATGGAGTACGAACGCAAGCTCGCCGTGCACAGAGAGGGGCTACCCGGCTTCGGATCGTGGTCATGACCCCCGGCGTGGTGATCTTCACCGATGGCTCCTGCCGGGGCAATCCGGGACCGGGCGGCTGGGGCGCGATCCTGATGATGGGCGAGCATGAGCGGGAAATCTGGGGCGGCGAGGCGGCGACCACCAATAATCGTATGGAACTGACCGCCGCCATAGAAGCCCTGGACGCCCTCAAGCGCCCTTGTCAGGTCGAGCTGCACACCGACAGCCAATATGTCCGCAACGGCATCACCCAGTGGCTGTCGCTGTGGAAGGCCCGGGGCTGGCGCACGATGAGCAAGGGCGCGGTCAAGAACGACGACCTGTGGCGTCGCCTGGACGAGGCGCGGCTGCGTCATGAGGTCGACTGGCGCTGGGTCAAGGGCCACGCCGGCCACGAACTCAACGAACGCGCCGACGCCCTGGCCCGGCGCGGGCGGGACGAGATCGAGGCGACGCTGCGAAACGTCTCCGGACGGTAGGACCGCCTACTCCGCCGCCCGATCAGCCAGGACCGGTACGGAGCCGCCGGGCTTGGGTGGGGCGTCGCGAGGGGTCACCAGGCGGCCGAACAGCGGCGAGATCCAGCGTTCGAAGTCATCGATGAACTCATAGACCACCGGCACGAGCAGCAGCGACAGCACCGTCGAGGTCATCAGGCCGCCGATCACGGCCACGGCCATCGGCTGGCGGAACTCGGAGCCCTTGCCGATGCTCAGGGCCGTGGGCAGCATGCCGGCGGCCATGGCCATGGTGGTCATGACGATCGGACGCGCCCGCTCCCGGCAGGCCTCCAGCAGAGCCTCGCGCTGCGAGGCCCCGGATCGTTCGCGCTCGATGGCGTATTCCACCAGCAGGATGGAGTTCTTGGCCGCCAGGCCCATCAGCATCAGGAAGCCGATCAGCGACGGAATCGATAGCGACAAGTCGGAGACAAGCAGCGCCAGCAGGGCGCCCCCGATGGCGGTCGGCAGGGCCGAGAGGATCACGAACGGTTTGAAGAAGCTTTCGAACAGCAGCACCATCACCGCGTAAACGAGGCCGACCGCCGCCAGAATGGCGATGGCGAAGCCACCGAACAGCTGGGCGTAGGCCTTCTCCTGGCCCTGGTTGGCGATGCCCACCCCGGCGGGCAGGTGTTGCATGATCGACAGCTTGTGCACCCGGGCGATGGCGTCGCCGACCTGGGTGTCGCCGGTGGTGTCGGCCAGCATGGTGATGTTGCGCTTGCGGTCGAAGCGATTGATCTGGCCAGGACCGGCCTGGAAATAGACGTCGGCGACGCTATCCAGGGTCGTGACGCCGCCGGTGGCCGTGGGCAGCCGCAGATTCTTGATCACCGAGAGGTCCGAGCGGTCAGCGGCGGGCAGGCGGACACGGATGGGGATCCGGCGCTCGCCATCGTCCATTTTCGAGACATTGGCGTCGATGTCGCCCAGGGTGGCGATCCGCGCCGCCGCGGAAATGGCGGTGACGGGAACACCCAGCCGCGCCGCCTCGTCGGCGCGCGGCTTGACCACCAGTTCGGGACTGCTGGGCGGCGTGGCCGGCCGAGGGTCGGCCAAGCCGACAACCGTCCGCATCTGGCGCTGAAGCTCAAGCGCGGTGTTCTCCAGCCCGATACCGGTCTCGCTGGTCAGGATCACCTGGACCCCGCCGGCCCCAAAGCCGGAAATATCGAACGACAGCCGCGCGTCGGGAATCTCGCGCAGCAATGGCCGCAGGCGATCGCGGATCTCGGTCGCCTTGGCCTTGTGGTCGGGCTTCATGATCGCCACCACCGCGCCGTTGGTCACGCCGGTGCTGTTGGTGAAGCCGCCGGGGCCGCCGGATATGCCGCCGCCGCCGACCTGAGCGAACACCGACGCCGTCTCTGGTTGCGACTTCAGCAGCTTGTCGACCCGATCGATGGTCTTGCGCATGTCGGCCAGGGTGGACCCCGGAGGTCCCTCGATGTTCACATAGTAATAGTTCGGGTTGGATTCGGGTTGGACGCCTTTCTTCAGCGGAATCATCAACCCGACAGAACCAAAGAAGATCACCGTGCCGATGATCAGCGACAGCCACCGATGGTCGAGCGCCCAGGTCAGGGACCCGGAATAGAATCTCGGCAGGGGCGGGCGCGGCCGGGCCACCTTGGGGGTAAGGAAATAGGCGGCCAACAGCGGAGTCAGCAGCCGGGCGACCACCAGCGAGAACAGCACCGCCACGGAGACGGTGAGGCCGAACTCCCGGAAGAACTGTCCCGGGATGCCGGGCATGAAGCCGACAGGCAGGAACACCGCGATGATCGCGCCGGTTGTGGCCACCACCGCCAGCCCGATCTGATCGGCGCCTTCGATGGCGGCGTCGAAGGGGCGCATGCCGGTGTAGACGCGCTTTTCGATGTTCTCGATCTCGACGATGGCGTCGTCGACCAGGATGCCGATCACCAGGGTCAGCCCCAGCAGGGTCACGGTGTTGAGGCTGAAACCGTTGAGACTCATGAAGGCGAAGGTCGGGATCAGCGAGACCGGCATGGCCACGGCCGTGATCGCCGTGGCGCGCCAGTCGCGGAGGAACAGCCAGACGACCAGGGCGGCCAGGATCATGCCCTCGAGCAGGGTGTGCAGGGTGGCCGAGAATGCGTTCCGCGTCTGGTCGACCTGGGAAACGATCTTATGAATATTGACGCCGGGATGTTCGGCCTGAAGCCGCTTGATCGCCGCGTCGATGTTGTCCTCGGTGGAAACCTCGCTGGCCAGCTTGGTCTTGCTGACCTCGAATCCGACGACGGGCCGGTCGTCCAGCAGCGCGAAGCCGCGTTCTTCGGCGGCGCCGTCGCCGACATCGGCGACATCGGACAGGCGCACGAACCGCCCACCGGCGGCGGGGATGGTGAGATTGCGAATCTGGTCGACGGACAGCGAGGCGCCCAGAATACGCATCGTCTGTTCGCGGCCGCCGATGGCCACGCGGCCGCCGGGAGCATCGACATTGGCGGTGGCCAGGGCGTCGCTGACCTGGGCCGCGGTCAGGCCCTGGGCCGCCAGGCGGTTGGGGTCGACCAGGACATTGACCTCGCGATCGGCGCCGCCGAGCCGGTTGGTCTTGGACACCCCAGTCTCGGCCTGAAGGGTCCGCGCCACCGTATTGTCGATGAACCATGACAGGTCCGTGGTCGACATGGTCGGCGCGGTCACAGCATAGGTGACGATGGGCTGGTCGTCGAAGTCCAGGTGCTGGACGATCGGCGGATCGATTTCCCGCGGCAGGTCGTTGCGGATCGAATCGATCTTGGATCGGACGTCGTCGGTGGCCTTCTGGATATTCTCGCCGAGCTCGAAACGGATGAAGGTCGACGACGATCCCTGGGAGATCGAGGTACTGATCGATTCGACGTTGGAAAGGCCAGAAAGGGCGTTTTCCACCGGCCGGGCAACCTGGTTTTCCATCTCCGACGGCGCCGTCCCGTTGCGTGTCACCTGGACCAGCACCGCCGGGAATTCGATGTTCGGATAATTCTTGATGGGCAGGGCGAAGTAGGAGATCCCACCGGCCAGCACCGCCACGATGAACAGCACCGTGATCGGAATGGGATTGCGGATCGCCCATTCGGAAATGCGGAATTGTCTTATGCCGCTCATGACGGGTTGGCCGGACGAACGACGTCGCCGGGCACCAGCATGGTTCCCGCCTTCTGGACGACGCGAGACCCGGCCGGCGGACCGGTGATCAGCTCTACATAGCCGCCGCCTCGCTGGCCGGTGGTGACCGGCGCGCGGATGACCTTGTCACCGGCCCCGACAACCATCACCGCCGCGCCGTCGGCATCGTAGCGAACCGCCGGCTCCGGCACCGCCAGGGCCGAGCGGGTGGACCCGGTGAACGAGGCCGAAGCGAAGCCGCCGGCCCGGATGTCGGAGCGGACAGGCAGGCTGATCTTCACCCTGCCCAGCTTGGTGCCGGCGTCGACACGAGGGCTGACCAGTCGCACCGAGCCCTGGACCTTGGCGCCGTCGGCCAGGGTGACCAGCACGGGCGCGCCGACCTTGATCTTGTCCAGGGCGTCCTCGCCGACATCGGCGGCCAGTTCGACCTGGCTGTTCTTGGCGATACGGAACCATGGATTTGTCCCGCCGCTCAGATCTCCGGGGCGCACATTCCGCTCGATGACCAGTCCGGCGTAGGGAGCCCGGATCGTCATCAGCCCTTCGCGGGTTTTCACATCATTGACGGCGGCCGCCTGGGCTGCGGCCTGGGCGCGGGCGGACTGGGCCGCATAGCGACGGGTGTCGATCTGTTCCTGCGAGAGTATGCCCTTGGCGTCCAGGCCCTTGACGCGGGCGGCTTCGGCGTCGGCCCGGTCGGCGGCCACCGATTGCTGGACGGCGATGGCGGTCTGTTGCGCCAACTGGGCGCGCAACAGGGTGTCGTCCAGGCGCGCCAGAGGCTGGCCGGCCTTAACCGTCATGCCTTCGTCCACCAGAACCTCGGCGACGCGATAACCGTTGATCTGGGGGAAGATCGCCGTGTCTTCCCGAGGGATCAGAGCGCCGGAGGCCGCAAGGCCGCCTTCGATGTCCCGGGCCTCGATCGTGACCACGCTCACGGCGCGAGCCTGGGACTGCGACTGGGCTTGAGGCGCATCGGCGGACTTCTTGTCGCAGCCGGCCAGGCCGCCCGCGGCGGCGATGGTCAGGACCATCACGATCGGCAGTCTGGAAATCGTCATCGGGAAGGGTCTCATCGGGCTTTCGCCAGGGTTGCATAGGCCCAGCCACCGCCAAGGGCCTTATAGGTGGTGACCGCCCGTCGCAACGCCTGCACGCGCTCGGAGGTCAGGGCGGTGCGGGTGGCGCGCCAGGCCTGTTCGGCCGAAAGCGCCGACGTCAGGTCGTCCAAGCCCATCGAATAACGGGTCTGGGCCGCGTCATAAGCGCGATGGGCCCGCGCCTCGCCGTCCGTCAGGATAGCGGCCGCGCGCCTGCCGGCCTCGAGGTTGACCAAGGCGTTCTCGGCTTCGCCAAACGCCGTCTGAACGGTCTTTCCATAGGCCACGGCCGCTTGCCGGCTGCGAGCGTCTTCGGCCTTGGCGTCGAACAGCAGGCGGGGAATATCGAAGAACGGCACGGTCACGCCGCCGCCCCAGGTCCAGTAGCCCAGGCTGGTGGCCTGCTGAAAGGGCATCAGCGTATTGGTGGCCGCATTGTAGGATACGCTGGGCTGCACGTTCCGCGACAGGCCGATCTGCGGCAGGATGGTGATGGTCGGAAAGATCGCCAGATGGCGCAGCCGGGCGGTTCCCACCTCCGCCAGCAGGCGCGACTCCGCCTCGCGCACGTCGGGGCGCCGGGCCAGCAGATCGGCCGGTATCGCCGCGGGCGTCGGGGGGGCCTCGGCCGCCAGGCCTGGAAGCTTGAGGCTGTCGGTGGCGGCGCCGTTGCGCCCGATCAGAATCAGGATCTGACGCCGAGCGGCGTGCAGCTGCGATTGCAGATCCTCGAGCTGGGCGTTGGCCTTGGCCACGTCGCCGGCGATCCGGTCCGCGTCGGCCGCGGCGCCTAGACCCAGATCCGCCTTTTCCTGAGCGACCCGCTGCAGATTGCTCTCGATCCGCACGGTCTCACGGGCGTCATCGATCTGGATGATCAATCCATTGGCCAGGAAGTAGTTGTCGGCGACACTGGCCGCGAGGCTGGCCCAGGACCCTTCGATATTGAACCGCGTGGTCGCGAGCGTCGCCTTGGCCACCTTCCGCGCCTCGCCCAACCGCCCGAACAGGTCCAGCTCCCAGGAAACCTTGAGGCTGGCGGTCTCGCTGAGGATTTCACCGCCGATCGGGAACAGGGAATTGCTGCCGGCGCCGATATTATGGGCGCGCTCATCGCTGACGTTGCCGGCCAGGTTGCCGGTCGGCAGGGTCTGGGCGATCTGGCTGTCCCGCGTCGCCTTGGCCTCCAGCACCCGCGCGGCGGCCGTCAGCGCGTCGGGCCCGGTCCGGAAGGCTTCGTCTTCCAGGGCGTTGAGAGCCGGATCGTTGAACAGCAGCCACCATCGGTCGAGCTGCGCCGGCGCCAGCGGGGTTCCGGCGGGCGCCGCATAGGCGGCGGGCAACGGCGAATCGGGAATCCGGTTGGCCGCGACCGCGGGCGCTCCGCTGATCACCGCCAGGGCGATCATGGGCGCTAGGTGTCTCAAGCCGTCCATTTCGGTACCGTAGTCCCCCGATAAAAACCTATCTTAACCGCGATCAGATAGAGATGTCACCCACGCCCTGCCGCGGCGCGGGATACAAGTTAAACTTCGTTCACACGACAATTCGCTGAGAGGGTTCATCGCCATGGTCATACGAACAGGCACGGGTGGCTGGACTTTCCCTCCCTGGAGAGGCGTCTTCTATCCCAAACCCGTGCGCCAAGCTGACGAGCTTGCCTATGCCAGCCGCGCGCACGGCGCAATCGAGATCAACTCCACATATTATTCGCCCCAGCCTCCCAAGGTGTTCGCGCACTGGGCGGCGCAGACGCCTGAGGGCTTCATATTCACGGTCAAGGCGTCGCGCTTCTGCACCAACCGGCGCGTTCTGGCCGAGGGCGGCGAGTCGGTGACGCGCTTCCTCGGCCAGGGACTGGTCGAGCTCGGCGACCGGCTGGGCCCGATTCTCTGGCAGTTCATGGGGACGAAGGCTTTCGACCCGGTCGATTTCGCGGCCTTTCTCGAGCTGCTGCCTTCCGCGCGGGACGGCCTGGCGCTGAGACACTGTGTCGAGGTGCGCAACGCCAGTTTCGACGATCCTCGCTTCTTCGACATGTGCCGCGCGCGCGGCGTCGCCATCTGCATGTCCGACAACCCCGACTATCCGTTGATCGAGGCGCCAACGGCCGCGTTCAGCTACGCCCGCCTGATGCGGGGCGCCGACGAGATCGAAACCTGCTATCCGGCCGACCAGCTGGACGCCTGGGCGGATCGCTTTCTGGGTCTGGAAAAGACCGCGGACGGCGCGGCGACCCGGGACGTTTTCGCTTTCTTCATCAGCGGGGGTAAGGTCCGGGCGCCGGCCGGAGCCATGGCCCTGGCGGAGCGGGTGGCGGGTGGACTTCACGGCCCGGCTGGTCAATCCTGAACGCCGTGTAATAAAGTCGGGCGTCACGCCTCGCGCGCCCCAACTGGTATCCATGTCCGAAGTCATCTACCTTTCCCCCGGCAAGCGCGAACAGACCAAGGCGGCCAACCGCCTGGCGATCCTTGACGCAGCCCGGGAGGTGTTCGGCGAGCTTGGGTTCGAGACGGCGACGGTGCGCGACATCGTGCGCCGGTCGGGGCTGTCGGTCGGCGCGTTCTATAACTACTACCGCTCGAAGGAAGAGGTGTTCGACGCCCTGGCCGACGACGGCGCGCGTCGGTTCAAGCCCATCCTCCAGGCCCAGTCGGCCAAGGCCACCGACTTCGAATCCTATCTGCGCGCCGCCGTGGCCGCCTATTTCGATTTCATCGCCGCCGAGCACAGGACCTGGCCGGCCCAGGGTGACGACGGCGCGCCGACGCCCCACGCCCGCACCACGCCGGAAATCCTGGCGGTGTTCGAGGAAGTGCGTCGGGTATTCGCCGCCATCGTCGACCGCGATCTGTCGGCCAAGGTCGACATCGACTATCTAGCGGCGAGCTGCATCGCCGTCGCCCGGGAGATCGGCGAGCGGATGATCGAGCGCGACCCCATCGACGTGACCGGCGCGACCGACTTCGTGGTTCGCCTGATCCTGGGCGGCCTGCCCAACCTGCCGCGCCATGAGCGCTAGATCTCGCCAAGGATGAACTGACATGCGCGCCCTGGTGGTGGAGACTCTCGCGCCCAATTATGGCGGCTGCGCGATCCAGGACCTTCCGATGCCGACGCCCGGTCCGGGCGAGGTGCGCGTCAAGGTGCTGGCGGCGGCCGTCAATTTCCCCGACCTGCTGATGACCAGGGGCGAGTACCAGCACAAACCGCCGCTGCCGTTCATCCCGGGCATGGAATTGTGCGGCGAGGTCGAGGCCGTCGGCGAGGGCGTCACACAATGGGTGATCGGCGACGCGGTGACCGGCGGCGCCAAGACCGGCGGCTTCGCCGAATATGCCGTATCGTCGGCCGCCGCCCTGCGACCAAAGCCGGCGCGATTGTCGTTCGCGCAGACCAGCGCCTATAACGCCGCCTATCTGACCGCCTATGTGGCCCTGGTGCGCCGCGCCCAGGCGCGGCCGGGCGAATGGGTGCTGGTGCATGGCGCGGCCGGCGGCGTCGGCCTGGCCTGCGTCGACCTGGCCAAGCAGATGGGCTGCCGGGTGATCGCCGCCTCCGCTTCCGATGAAAAACTGGCGGTGATCGCCCGGGAATACGCCCCAGACGCCTGTATCAATGTCACCGGCGGCTTTCGCGAACAGGTCAAGGCGATCACCGGCGGCGGCGGCGCCGACATCATCTATGATCCGGTGGGCGGCGATGTGTTCGACGAGAGCGTGCGCTGTATCGCCTTCGATGGGCGCCTGCTGGTGGTGGGTTTCACCTCCGGGCGCATCCCGACGGTGTCGGTGAACATGCCGCTGATCAAAGGCTTCTCGGTGGTCGGCGTGCGGGCCGGGGAATACGGCCGCCAGTTCCCGGCCAGGGGCGCCGAAAACCTGCAGGCGGTCTGGAGCCTGGCCGACGAGGGCAAGATCAAGCCCCGCGTCCACGCCGAGTTCGCCCTGGAAGACTGGCGCACGGCCTTCGACCAGCTGGCCGAC
>JANYFU010000017.1 GCA_025359665.1 Caulobacteraceae bacterium | reverse complement strand
ACTCCGTCAAGAACGTCCGGAATGGAAAGGTCGTCACATGCAGATGAATGAGCTGGGCTTCTATACACTGGCAGGACAGCCCAAGTCGCCGGCCGACCTGATCGATGAGGTGCGCGACGCCGAGGCGCAGGGCATCGGGGCGTGCTTCATCTCCGAGCGCTTCAACATCAAGGAGGCGGCGACCATCTGCGGGGCGGTCGGGGCGGTTTCGACCAGGATAGGAATCGCCACGGCGGCGACCAATCACAACACCCGCCATCCGATGGTCACCGCCGCCCATGCGATGACCATGAGCAAGCTCACCGGCAATCGCTATTCCCTGGGCCTCGGGCGCGGCATCGACGCCGCGTTCCGCGCCTATGGCCTGCCGTCGATCACCACGGCCCAGCTCGAGGACTTCGCTCAGCTGATGCGTCGTCTGTGGCGTGGGGAGACGGTGATCGGCCACGACGGTCCATGCGGTCGCTATCCAGCCCTGTCCCTCGGCGCCGACTACACGGCCGATATCCCCCTCACCTTTGTCGCGTTCGGCCCGAACTCGCTGGCGCTTGGCGGGCGCGCGATGGACGCGGTGGTGCTGCACACCTTCTTTACCGACGAGACCACGGCGCGCTGTGTTCGGGCAGTCAAGCAGGCGGCCGAGGCCGCCGGTCGCGACCCGGCGAAGGTCAGGGTCTGGTCCTGCTTCGCCACGATCGGCGACCATCTGCCGGAGCCGGTCAGGCTGAAGAAGACGGTCGGGCGGATGGCCACCTATCTACAGGCCTATGGCGACCTGATGGTGCGGACCAACAACTGGGATCCAGCCGTCCTGGCCCGGTTCCGCGCCGACCCTCTGGTGGCGAATTTCCAGGGCGCGATCGACGCGCGCGCCACCACCGAACAGCTTGAACGGATCGCCCCGCTGATCCCCGAGGCCTGGCTCGCGCCCGCGGCGGGCGGCAGCGCGGCCCAGTGTGTCGAGAAGATCCGCGGCCAGTTCGATCTGGGCTGCGACGGCGTCATCCTGCACGGCGCCAGCCCCGCCGACCTCGCGCCCATCGTCGCGGAATACCAGCGCACGCGCCCGGTCGGCAGGTTCGACCACCTGGCCGCCAATCCGGCCGGGTAGGCTCGGGGTCCAGGCTCATCCAAGCCGAGGTCGGTCGCTCTAGAGCCTGATCCGTTTGCACGGAACAGATGCAAACGGTGAATCAGGCTCTAAACTATTGATATTAGAGCAAATTGTCTCCGTTTAGACGATTCCGTCTAAACGGAGTTTGCTCTAGTTCAGCCTAGCCGATCGAACGCCGCCTCCAGGCGGGCCAGGCTGGCGGGGATGTCCAGCAGCTTGTCGAGGCCGAACAGGCCCAGGCGGAAGCTGCGATAGTCGGGGCCCTCGTCGACCATCAGCGGCACGCCGGCGGCGATCTGCAGGCCCAGAGCGGCGAACTTCCTGCCGTTCTGGATCTCTGGGTCGCGGGTGTAGGCGACGACGACTCCAGGCGCGCCGTATCCATCGGCCGCCACCGACCGGATCTGGCGCCGCGCCAGCATGGCGCGCACGGCGTTTCCTTGCTCCCACTGGGCCGCGCGGAGACGCTCGAAACCGATCGCCTTGGTCTCGAACATCGCGTCCCTGACCACGCGCAGGGCGTCGGTGGGCATGGTGGCGTGATAGGCATGCCCACCGCCCAGATAGGCCTCCATGATCGTCAGCCACCGGCCCAGATCCACTGCGTAGCTCGTCGACCTGCCGGCGCGGCAGGCGTCAAGGGCGTCGTGACTCATCATGACAAAGCCCGCGCACGGCGGCCCCGACCAGCCCTTCTGCGGAGCCGAAATCAACACGTCGACGCCCGTGGCGGCCATGTCCACCCACACGCAACCCGAGGCGATACAGTCGAGCACGAACAGGCCGCCGACCTGGTGGATCGCGTCGGCGAGCGCGCGCAGGTAGGCGTCAGGTAGGATCATGCCCGAGGCGGTCTCGACATGGGGGGCGAACAGCACCTGCGGCCGCTCGAGCCTGATCCGCGAGACCACCTCCTCGATCGGCGGGGGGGCGAAGGGGGCGTCCGCTCCGTCGCCCAGGCGCCTGGCCTTGAGGACGATCTCCTGCGACGGGATTGCGCCGGCCTCGAATATCTGGCTCCAGCGATAGGAGAAGAAGCCGTTACGGATCACCATCACCTTGCGGCCGGTGGCGAACTGGCGCGCCACGGCCTCCATGGCGTAGGTGCCGCCGCCCGGAACCACCACCGCCCGGCCGGCCCCGTAGACCTCGCAGAGCGTGGCGTGGATGTCGCGCATCACGCCCTGGAACGCCTGGCTCATGTGGTTCAGCGACCGGTCGGTGAAGACCACCGAAAATTCCAGCAGGCC
>JANYFU010000064.1 GCA_025359665.1 Caulobacteraceae bacterium | reverse complement strand
GCTCGGCCACCCATGCCCTCATCCTCGTTCTCCCTGTTCCGACCGCGCGCGCCGCGCCGAGTGTCAGCCGCTCACGCGGGCCATGGCGCCATAGCCTTCAAGCAGGCTCGCCAGGCGCTCGATTTCGCGCCAGAAGCCGGCCACGGTGTCGTCGATGATGGCCGCCACGGGCTTCACGGCCCGGATCAGGCCGGCGGACTCGCCGGCGCTGCCGAGCGCGACATCGAGCCGGCCGTCGACATAGAGCGCCTGGATCGAGTCCGGGGCCGGCACGGCGTCCGGCTCTCCGCGGGCGATAGCTTCGCTGAGCGGGCCGCGCAGCACGCGGATCACCGCCCGGGCGCCCATCGGCACCGCGAGGCTGCCGTTAGAGGCGGCGCCGGCGATGCCCTGCTTGTAGTTGTCGTGCACCGGGCTTTCGGCCGAGGCGACAAAGCGGGTGCCCATCGCCACGCCTTCGGCTCCTAGCGCGAAGGCGGCCGCCATGCCTCGCCCGTCGACGATGCCGCCGGCCGCGACGATCGGCAGGGCGACGCGCTCGCGCACCGCCTGCAGCAGGGCGAAGTTGTGCACCGAGTCCGGTGCGCGCACCCCGCCGCTCTCACCGCCCTCCACGATCAAGCCGTGGACGCCAGCGTCCTCGGCCTTAAGCGCGCCGTCGAGCGAGGCGACCTGGTGATAGACAGTGACGCCCGCGCCCTTGATGCGCTCGATGTGACGGCGCGGATCGCCGGCGGAGGTGGTCATGAATTTGGTGCGGCCATCTAGCGCCCAGTCGAGCACCGCCTTCTCCACCTCGGGCCGGTCCTTGATGAACTTGATGGCGACATTGATGCCGAACGGCCGGTCGGTGCGCGCGCGGACGGCGTCATATTCCCGCTGGACGATGGGAAAGCCCGAACTGGTCTCGAGCATACCCGTGGCGCCGGCCGCCGACACCGCCGAGACCAGGCTGGAACGGGCAATCCAACTCATCGGCGACTGCAGGATCGGGTAGAGGGCGCCGGTGTCACGAACGACGCGGTTATTCTTGAAGGTGTGCATGTCGCCTCTGTAGCTGGGAGCGCGATCGGATTGCCCGATCGCTGTCTGCGTCGCGCCGCCGGCTCAACCGCCCAGCATGGCTTTCTCGGCCGCGATCATGCCGGCGAACGAAGCGCGCCCATGGATGCTCGCCAGGTATCGCGCGAGGTTCGGATAGGTCGCCGTGTCGATCGCCACACCCGCGTGAGCAAAGTTCACGAACGGGCTGGCGACAGCGAGATCGGCCAGCGTAACGCGATCCTCGATCAGGAAACCCGAGGGGGGAAGGACGCCTTCGAGATAGGCGAAGTAACCCGGCAGCTCATCGGCCTCGCAAGCATCCGCCGCGGCCTGGTCGCCGGCCATGCCCATCAGCTTGGGCATGACCACCCGGTTCATGAAGATCTTGCCGACGCACGGGTTGAGCACGGTGTCGGCGAACTCCTCGAACCAGATCGTGCGCGCCCGGGCCTCAGCGGAGGTAGGGATCAGATTGGGCAGTGGATATTTCACGTCCAGATAGGTGATGATGGCGGTCGAGTCGGAAATCGCGAAGTCGCCGTCCTTAAACCCCGGAATCTTGCCCAGCGGGCTGGCCGCGCGGAACACCGGATCAGTATCCCCGGGTCGCAACGGGCGAACTTCGGCGTTCAAGCCCTTCTCCAGGATGAAGGCGCTGGTCTTGCGGACGAATGGCGAAAGACTCGAACCAAGGAGAAGCATCGTATGGCATCCTGTCGTTGTCTCGTAACTGTGCCGCTAGACGGCATTTGTCGAGCCCTCGTCGCGACAGGCGATGAACCTTGAACATCGCGCAAAACCCCGCCACGCTGCGCCGGCGTCTCAAAACCAAAGCGACGCAAACCATTTCGGGAGGAGCAGGATTTGGGTAAGCGGGCCGCCGCGATCGCCGGAGTGAGCGAATGGAAGCCGGCGCGCCGGTGGGACGAGGCGATGTTCGACCTCGACGCCTTTGCCCGCCTGGGCGCCGAGTTGATCGACGACAGCGGCCTGGACAGGGCTGACGTCGATGGTTTCTGCGTGGTCGGCGCGCGCGAGGCGCCGGCCCTGGCGCCCTCGGCGGTGGCTGAGCATCTGGGCCTGCGCAGCCGTTTCAACGAACGTGTGGACCTCGGCGGCGCGACACCGGCCGGCATGGTCTGGCGCGCGGCGGCGGCTATCGAAGTCGGAATATGCCAGGCGGTGCTGGTGATGTGCCCGGCCATACCCCGCCCCTCGCAGCAAGCGCGCGATCGCCCCCAGACCTCGAGCCGGCCGGTCTATATGGGCGGCGACGCCTGGGGATCGCCGCAGGCCCAGTTCGAGGTTCCGGCCGGCCTGGTGGGCGCGACGCCCAGCTATGCGATGATCGCCCGGCTCTACATGGAAACCTTTGGCCTGGACGAGGCGACCCTGGCCAAGATCGCCGTGGAGCAGCGCTACAACGCGCTGGCCAATCCCGACGCCATTTTTTACGGTCGGCCGATCACGGTCGACGAGGTGCTGGCCTCGCCGATGATCGCCGATCCGCTGAAACTGCTGGAAATCGTCATGCCGTGCTTCGGCGGCGCGGCGGTGCTGGTGACCAGCGCCGACCTAGCCCGGCGCGCGCGCCATCGCCCGGCGATGATCTCGGGGTTCGGCGAGGAGATGACCCATCGCAGCCTCACCTCGATGCCCGACCTGCTGGATTCGCCGGTGCGCGGCGCCGCCGCGCGCGCCTTCGCCATGGCCGGGACGACGCCGGCGGCGATGGACAGCGCCCAGATCTACGACTGCTACACCATCACCGTGCTGCGTTCGCTGGAGGACGCCGGTTTCTGCCGCGTGGGCGAGGGCGGCGCCTTCGTGCGGGAGCACGACTTCCGCTACGACGGCGACTTTCCGGTCAATACCAATGGCGGCCAGCTCGGCTTCGGCCAGGCGGGCATATCTGGCGGCATGACGCATGTGATCGAGGCGGTGCGGCAGATCCAGGGGCGCGCCGGCCAGCGTCAGCAGCGAAAGTGCGACTTGGCCTTCGTCAATGGCAATGGCGGGATGATGTCGGAACAGGTCTCGCTGATCCTGGAGGGGGCGTGATGGTCAGGCTGGCGAGAGACGGCCGTTCCATTCCAGAACCGACGCCGGTGACGGCGCCGTTCTTCAAGGCGGCCGCGGACGGACGCTTCCTGCTGCAGACCTGCCCGCGCGACGGCGCGTTCTTCTATCCCCGCGCCCGCTGCCCGAAGTGTTGGCGGGCTGATTGGAGCTGGGCCGAGGCCTCGGGCCAGGGAAAAATCCACGCCTTCACCATCGACCGGATCGGCCACGACCCGACCCAAAAGGAACTGGCCCCGTTCGTGATCGCCCTGGTGGATCTCGAAGAAGGCCCGCGCGCGGTCGCCCAGATCGTCGAATGCGAGGCCGAGGCGGTGCGCGCCGGCATGCCGGTCAAGGCGGTGTTCGACCTCTTCCAGCCAGCCGACGGCGGCGATCCGACACCGATACTGCGATTTCGGCCGGCGGCATGACAATACGCCGCGGCAAGGCGGTGGAGGAGACCTTGGCTGACGCTTCAGCGACGCTGGAGCCCGCGCCGGACGCCGGCTGGGTGCAGGGGGTTCTGCTCGCCATCATCCCGGCCATGGTGGTGATGACGGTGATCACCGCGATCCCGATCATTCCCAAGCTGCTGGCGGTGTTTGCCGACACCCCCAACGTCAAGGCGCTGGTGCCCATGGCCATCGTGGCGCCCACCCTGGCCATCGCCTTTTCCAGCATCGCGGCGGGAGTGCTGGGCGACCGGATCGGCCGCAGGCGGCTGCTCCAGATCGGCACGGCGTTGTTCGCGGTGACGGCGATCCTGCCCTTCTGGCTCGATTCCTTCCCGCTGATCCTGTTGGCCCGCGTGGCGACCGGCGTCGCGCTGGGCGCGATGACCACCTCCGGCGTCGGTCTGACCGCCGACTATTTCTCCGGCGCGTCCCGCCAGAGGTGGCTGGCCATCCAGGGCGGGGTGGGCGCGGGGGCGATGGTGGGCGTCAGCCAGGGCATGGTCGGGCCGATCCTTTCGATCTGGCTGCTCGACCGCACGCCGGCCGCGGAACGCGGCCGTATCGTGGGGCTGTATTCGACCGTATTCTTCCTTGCGCAGTTCGCCGCGCCGATCATCGCCGGATGGATCGCCGCACGCAGCGCCAGCACCTCGTCCAGCATGCTCTATTATGAAATCGCCTCGGCGGTCGCCGTCCTTGTGATCGCGGCGACCTCGCTCAGGCGACCCCGCGGGCCATCCGCCTCGCCCGGCCGCGCCGTGGGAACGGCCTAGGAGCGCCGCCACCGCGCCAAGCGCCCGCCCAGGAGCGACTGGCGGCGCAAGACCGGACGATCAGCCGGGTGGCGGCATCGGCGGCGGCATTTTCTGGAAGGTGGGAACCCCACCCGCGATTGCATGCCAGGCCGGGGCCGAGGCTACATAGATGTGCATGCCGGGCGACAGATCGGACATGTCATCCAGCGCCCCCAGCTTCACCGGCATGAAAGGTTCCCGGGAGGGAACGCTCCACAGCGGCGTGCCGCAATCAGCGCAGAAGGCCCGGGCGACCTCCGCCCCACTGTCGCCCTTGGAATGGAACAGCTTCGCCTCCCCCTTTGTCACCACGAGGGCGTCCTTCGGGGTCAGCCCCACGTAGTTAGCTCCGCCGCCCGCGGCCTTCTGGCAATCGGTGCAATGGCAGGCGCCGACGCCGATGAAGGGCGCGGTGATCTTGAAGCGAATCGCGCCGCAGGCGCAGCCTCCGGTTCGTTGCATGTCGAAAACCTCCGTTCTTTTCTCTGACACCCCCTTAATAGACTGGCCCTGCTGACACCCTGCTGGCAGTAGTGTGGCAGTAGGATGGATTTCCATGCGACGGACCGAACGACTCTTTCAGATCATCCAGATTCTCCGCTCAGCCCGTTTTCCTACGACCGGACGTGTGCTGGCGGACGAGTTGGAGATCTCGCTGCGGACGCTTTATCGCGACATGGCCGAGCTGATTGTCCAACGCGTGCCGATCCGGGGAGAGGCCGGCACGGGTTATGTGCTGGAAGATGGTTACGATCTGCCGCCGCTGATGCTCACGGCCGATGAGCTGGAAGCCGCCGTGCTCGGCGCGGCCTGGGTGGCGGAACGCGGCGACCCATCACTCGCCCGCGGCGCGCGCGACCTCATAGCAAAATTGTCGGCGGTAGTTCCCGAAGCGCTGCGTCCGATACTGCTCGATAGCGGCCTGAAGCCGATGTCGTTCATCCCGATCGCGCCGATCGCGCTCGACAGGTTCGATGGGGCGCAATTGCGCCGAGCCATCCGCGACCGACTCAAGATTTCGATCGTCTATGAAGACGCGCATGGCGCGGCTTCGGCCCGGACGATCTGGCCAATCCTTATCGCCTTTCTGCAAGACGTTCGCATTGTTGTCGCATGGTGCGAGTCCCGGCGGGATTTTCGCCATTTCAGAGCCGATCGGATCCTCTCGCTTTCCGTGGAGACTCAGAAATACCCGGAGAGACGCGTAACGCTTGTCAGGCGATGGAAGTTGACGCGGACCCGACCGGCTAAGGCGCCTTCATCCTTTGAACCAGGGCCTTCAACCGGTCTGGATCCTTGATGTCGAAGCCGAACGAGGTTCGGTCGATCTTGCCGGCGAAAATCGTCTTCAGCTGGTCGACGACCTGTTCGGCGGTTCCCGAGATCACGAAGGCGTCGACTACCTCCTCGGGCAGGGACGCGGCCATTTCATCCCACTTGCCTTCCTTGGACATGCGGTTGAGCTTCGGTTGCAGATCGTGCCAGCCGTGCAGATCGAACACGCCCTTGTAGGCGGGCGTGGAGCCGTAGAACGAGACCTGCGTCCGCAGCCGGGCGCGCGCCTTGTCGACCTCCTCGTCGGTGTCGCCGGTGGCGGTGAACATGGTGGCGACGATCTCGAACTTGCTCCGGTCGCGGCCGTTCTCCGCCAGCGTGGTCTCGACCATCGGCACGGTCACCTCCCGCAGATACCGCGCCGTGGTGAAGGCATGGCAGAGCATGGCGTCGGCGACCTCGGCGGCGACCTTGGTCATCAGCGGGCCGACGGCGGCGAGGGCGATCTTCGGGCGGCCATGCTGGATGTCGAGCGGCGCGAAGTAGTGCGTCATCAGGGTGTGGGTGTAGTAGTCGCCGTGGAAATCGAGCTTCGCGCCATCGTACCAGGTGTCCCAGATCGCATGCATGGCGCGGATCATCTCGCGCATGCGCGGCGCGGGGTGCGACCAGGGCATGGAAAAGCGCTTGGTGATGTGCGCCGCGATCTGCGTGCCGAGGCCCAGGGTGAAGCGGCCCTTGGACATGGAATTGAGGTCGTGCCCGAGATTGGCCAGGATCATCGGATTGCGGGCGAACGCGACGGCGATGCCGGTGGTCAGTCTGATCCGCTCGGTGTGCTCGGCGCCGAAGGCCAGCGGGATGAACGGATCGTGCTGCGTCTCGGCCGTCGCCGCGTAGTCATAGCCGCGGTCTTCGAGCACCTTCGCCGCGGGCCCGGCCGCGAAGCCCGAGGGAATACCGGCGGATATCTTCATCAGTGCGCCTCCAGCCCGATCGTCCCGTCGGGTCTCCCTCGATCTTGGCCCAGTTGGCGCAAAGGTGGAAGCCGCCATCGTCCGACTTATTCGAAGCTATCCTTAACGATGGCGCCATCCTTGCCTTCCGGCTTCGGATGGCATAGACACCCGCCCTTCGTTTGAGCCGCCTGGCCGACAGGCATGCCATGGCGGCTCGTAAATGCGACTCTCAAAGAGGACGGCGCCCGTTTGATCGGGGCCGATGCGAAATGCCCAAATTGAAGACCAAGTCAGGCGCCAAAAAGCGCTTCAAGATGACCGCGACCGGAAAGATCAAGGCCGGCGTGGCGGGTAAGCGGCACAGGCTGATCAGCCACAGCGCTAAATACATCCGCCAGCAGCGGGGAACCAAGGTGATGTGCGCGTCCGACGCCAAGATCATCTCGCATTTCCTGCCCTACGGCCTTTAAGACTTTTCCGGAGCATAGACACAGATGGCTCGCGTCAAACGGGGCGTAACCGCCCACGCCAAGCACAAGAAGGTTCTGGAGCAAGCCAAGGGCTTCTCGGGACGCCGCAAGAACACCATCCGCGCCGCCAAGGCGGCCGTGGACAGGGCCGGGCAGTACGCCTATCGCGACCGCAAGGTGCGCAAGCGCGCGTTCCGCTCGCTGTGGATTCAGCGGATCAACGCCGCCGCCCGCGAAGAGGGCATGACCTATTCGATATTTAGTCACGGCCTTGACCTGGCCGGGATCGATATCGACCGCAAAGTCCTCTCGGACATCGCGGGCAACGATCCGGCGGCGTTCAAGGCCATCGCGGAAAAGGTTCGCGCCGCCCTGGGCTGAGGCCAAGAGAGCAACTCGATCGCTCCTTAAGTCTAAAGACCCCCAGGCGGACTCCGCCCGGGGGTTTTTTCGTTCGCGCCCCCGCCGATATGAGGAAGGAATTCGTCAAGTGACCACCGATCCTATCGGTCTTGAAACCGATCTTCTGGCCCGCGCCACCGCCGCCGCCGACACTGGCGCGCTGGAAGCGGTGCGCCTGGAAGCGCTGGGCAAGACCGGGGCGATATCCGCTTTGCTGAAGTCGCTAGGCTCGATGAGCCCGGACGAGCGCAAGGTTCAGGGGCCGGCCATCAACGGCCTGCGCGACCGGGTCGCTGCCGCCATCGCCGCGCGCAAGGCCGAGCTGGAGTCCGCCGAACTGGACGCCAACCTGGCCGCCGGGCGGCTCGACCTGTCGCTGCCGGCCCCGCCGCGTCGGCGCGGAAGCGTCCACCCGACCATGCAGGTGATGGACGAGATGATCGCCATCTTCGCCGAACTGGGTTTTTCCCTGGCCGAGGGGCCGGACATCGAGGACGATTTCCACAACTTCACCGCCCTGAACTTCCCGCCCAAGCATCCGGCGCGGGAGATGCACGACACCTTCTTCCTGAAGCCTGGCCCGGACGGCGAGCGCAAGCTGCTGCGCACCCACACCAGCCCGGTGCAGGTGCG
>JANYFU010000583.1 GCA_025359665.1 Caulobacteraceae bacterium | reverse complement strand
GCCGAGACCTCCCCGGCCACGAAGGGGCACAACAGCCGCCCGAAGCCCTGAGCGCCCAGGATGTTCTCAACGCTGCCCACCTTGGAGGACTTGCCCGTGAGGGTCGCGAACACCTCAACGTTGTTGACCACCTTGCGATTGGCAAGCGCCGCTTGGGTGGCGTTGCCGGAGCCAACTGTCAGGACCGTGTCCCAGCCGACCTCCTGAATGAAGGCCTTGGCATGGAGGCCTTGCAGGCTGTCCGGCTCCGCCTCTTCGCCGTCCTCACTGGCGGCCATGTCGTCGAGCACGCTGACGCGCTCATAGAGCGCCAAGGTGTCGGCAGAGCAACCGGCCAGCTCGTCGCTCCGCCCCACCAACACCGGCTTCTCGCGGCTCAGGCGCGCCAGCTGCGTCAGGGTGGCGTCATCACAGAATGGGGAAATGACGCCCATCCGGGCGCAGGCCGACGGCGACCATACCTCTGACCCGATGCCGTTGACCGCCAGGCTCAGGGTATCGAAATGCTCGGGCAGCACCCAAGCGACCCGATTGAGATCGGCGGCGACGTCGAGGGTCAATGCCCTGACCTCCTCGGATACCGTCTGCACAGTGATCCGCGGTAAGCGCTTTAGAAGGTCGACGATCGGCTTGTTTCCCGGCGCCACCCGGCGGGTGATGTCGCCATCCAGACAAAGGGAAATGTCCCACGAGCGATCGCGAGTCAGGTTCCGCGATAGCACCAAGAGCCGCATCTTCCCGGCCCCGGTCCCCGACTGCGGTTTGAAGCGCAAGACCCAGATCTTCGGGTGGAAGGCGCCGCCCTGCGGGGCCGCGACTTCAATGATCATTCTCTCCAACAGACTGCAAAGCCGAGACTGCGGCTGGGTCTGGGCCTGGATGTGGCCTGCATCGCAATAGACGACGAGCCTATCGGCGATGCGTTCAGCGCCCTCGAGCAAAGCCAAGGGCTGACCGAGAATCTCGTCGCGGTTCTCGGCGGCGAACAGCGCCAGGCTCACCGGCGCGGCCAGGGCCGTCTCGAAGTCGAGGGAATAGGTGGTGGCGACTGCGGCGTCGAACACGTAGCCGGACGGCGCCGCTAGGCTCTCGCCGTAGAGGACGCGGGCTTCAGGATCCAAGCTGGCTCTATTGGCCATTCAGCAGGTCTCCCAGGTGGGACTGGGCCTGACCCCATCGGAACGACAGTCGGTCGGCGCCAGACGCCCCGCCCCAGCGGTCGCGAACGGCGTGGTTGGCGAAGCGCGACTGCGAAGTCTTCAGCCGCCGCTCCCGGTCGCGGACAAGCGCCCTGGCCGCCTCGGAGTCCGGCAGGTCAACGGTGCCCATTCTGGCGAGCGCCACCCAATCTTGGACGAAGCGTATCAGCGCGGGCCGGATGGTATGGGTGGGATGATCGACCTCTCGCCAGAAGTCCGCCAGAGACCATTCGGCGAGGCGTTGCACGTCCAAATCGGCCGCCCATTGGGCCAGTCGGCCGCGATAGAGTTCGATCCAGTCCTCGCGGGCCCGCAGCTCAGCAAGCTGAAGGTTGTAGAGCAGCGACGCGCCATGGATGATGCCTGAAAAGATCTCCGCGTGCTCCACCAGTCGCCGCGCCTCGGTCGGAAAGTCGCCCAGGGCGGGATGCTGCCAGATGTAGGCGCATTGGCCGTTCTCCGACTGGCCCGCGAGCCAGTTCAAGAGTGACGTCCGGGCCGAGGCGGCCAAGCGGTCCCGTATGAACTGGGCTTCGTCGCCCGTCAGGCTGAAAGAGGCGGTCTCAAGGAGGTCGGCTGGCGCGGACGGCAGGCCCGGATGCCAGCTGCCACTCTGGAGATCTTCAAAGCCCTCCGCCTCGACGTCGGAACGCTGTCGGCGGCGACGGACTGTTGGCAGCGTCGCGTAGTAGGTCTCGCGGGATCCGGGGAACTGGCGGATGCCCCAGGTTCCCAGACCCGCCCAATAGACCGAGCTGGGAAGTCGCTGAAGTCGCGCCCCTGCGTCCCGGCCGATGACGCCACTCGTCTCGCCGCCGGCTTTCAGCGCGTCAGAGAGACGAATCTCCATCCCCCGGCCCTCGGTGCTGAGTTGGCTGGCTGTCCCGTCGCGCCCTTCCAGCCGGCGCAGGATCCAAGGAATGAAGAGCATGTACCGAAGCCGGGTCTGGATTGTGCTGGTGCCCGGGAAGAGGTGGTCAGCGATAGAGTCGCGGATCGCCCCCAGCCCGAGCTCGTCCCGGCTCTCCTTTTCCTGAAAGAGGGCCATGATGCGCTGCGCCCGTTGGCGCTCTGCCTCATCAAAATCAATCCAAGCCAAAGACGACATCGCCACCCCAAAGGCCCGCAGCGCGGATCGTCTCGCGCGCAGCCAAATCACCCCGAATACCTAGCACTAGCCCACCACGCGGGGGTTGGGAGACCTCCCGTTTCGGTAGCGGCCAGAAAAAGCGCGCTCTAGTGGCCGCCGCGACGATACCGGCGACCGACCGGGCCCCGGCGCGGTCGCAGAACGGTGACGATTTCACCGGTCCGTTCGCTCCACACGATGCTCAGGCCGCGAAGACGCTCGCGCTCCGCGCCCAGGCAATCGGCCAGATCGGGATCGGCGAGCCGATCGCGGGTCATGCGCAACACAGTGCAGCCGCCCCCGACCGGCGCTTCGAAGTCCGCGTAGCTCATCAGAGCATCGATCAGGTGGTGCGGGACGCCCCGTTGCTGGGTGCGCATGCCCGCATGATTGGTAAGCGCGAAGGTCATCTGAGGTCTCCCGTTCCTGTGGAGCCTGACCTTGCGGCGGCCACCCGACAGAATCGGTCGGGAAGGACTCGACGCCGTGACAGCCGTAGGTAAGCTCGACTCGTCCAGGTTGGGGGGACGCGATGCGACACGAAAAAGCACAGTCATTACTTCATCTCGCCCGGGTGCTGGCGGGGTCGGCCGAAGGTCTGACCTTAGATGAAATGGCCGAGGTCGCAGGTACTGGCCGCCGAACCGTCGAGCGGATGCGCGACGCACTCGAACAGCTCTTTCCGCAGATGGAGGTGATCGAAGAGCCACCGTCGAAGCGCTACCGCATGACCTCCGGCCTTGATGGCCTCTTCCAGGCGCCGACGGCCGAGGAGTTGGTGGCCCTGGGCACGACCGCCGAGGCGATGCGCGCCGGCGGCAACCATGACCGGGCGGCCGCCCTGACCTCGATCGAGACCAAGGTCCGGGCCTCGATGCGCTCCTCCGCCCTGCGCAAACTAGTGCCGGACATGGAAGCCCTGCTCCATGCCGAGACCGTCGCGGTCCAGGCCGGTCCTCGGCCATTCGAGGACGAGACCGTGCTGGCGACGGTCCGCCACGCGGTAAAGGCGATGTGCGGGCTGAAATTCGCCTACGATGGCGGCTCCACCCCGGGCAGGCTCCGCGAGGTTGCGCCCTACGGCCTGATGTTTGGCCGCACCAACTACCTGGTGGCGGCCGAACTGGGCTCAGAAGAGCCCAAGTCCTGGCGGCTGGATCGCATCCGTGACCTGACGCTGATGGACTGCCCTGCCCCCGCGCCAGAGGACTTCAGCCTGTCCGCCTTCGCCGGCCGATCCTTCGGCGTCTTCCACGGCGATGCAGAGGATGTGGTTCTGCGGGTCAAGCCGCACGGCGCCGCCGACGCCTTGGGTTGGCGGTTCCATTCAAACCAGAAAGTGGTCGAACAGCCCGACGGATCGGTGCTGGTGAGCTTTCGGGCCAGCGGGATGCTGGAGCTGGCGTGGCACCTGTTCACTTGGGCCGACAAGGTGGAAATCGTGGCGCCGCCGAGGCTTCAGGCCTTGATGGTGACGGAGCTTCAGAACGCCCTGGCCGTGCACCAGGCAAACGTCGCTCAGCCGATTTCTGCGTAGAGTCGCTGGATCGACCCTACCCGACCGATTCTGTCGGGAACACAGACTAACCTCCACAAATGGTGGTGGATGAATTTGGCGGGGAAGCTGGAATGGACCTGATCTTTGGCTTGGCGTGCGATGGTCGCGCCTACCCGGACTTTCCGGGTGGAGGCGCTGGCGTCGTTCATGCCGCCGTGGTCGGACCCGCCGGGCTGATCGACGTCCTTGAAGTGCAGCTTGGGCTGACCGGACCTCGCGGGGCCGAAGCAGTTCGCATCGCCGCCTATGCCGCCAAGCTTCGAGCGGCCCTGGCGGTGAACCCCAACCCCTTCTACGCGCCGTCCTTCGCGCGTGATCCGTGGGCGACCGCCAAGGCCTTGCTGGCTTGGCGTGACCAACTGACGGCCGCCGGCTGGACTGGCGGCGCAATCGGCTCGCCGCGTATCGACGATCTTGCGCGGGCCGAGGCCCAGACGCCGCCGTTGCCGCCTGGCGCGCCTGACCGGCTGCGCGCGGTTCTGGCCGCCTTGGCTGACCGCCCGCCACTGTCGATCAACCGCATCACTCTCGTGGAGCCCCTCGATTTGCTGACGCCGCCCTATCGCGGGTTGATCGATCAAATCGATGCCTGCGGCGTGGAGATCCAGGCCGCCTCGCCGCCAGTGGCGGCCAGCGCCAATGACCTACACCGGGTTCAAGCCTTCTTGCGCTCAGGCGTGACCGACGCGCTGCAAGGCGACGGAGCCTTCATGACGGTCGAGGCCGACACCGCCCTCATGGCGGCTGAAGCCGTGGCGGAATGGCTAGTCGCCGGATCAGAGGAAGACCTGGCAGGCACCGTGGTGCTGAGCGCCGACGGGGATACCGCACTGCTCGACCGCGCCTTGCAGGCACGCGGCCTTCCCGCCCTTGGCCAATCCGCCGCCTCCCCCTGGCGCGGCGCGCTGCAGGTGCTTCCCCTGGCCTTCGCGGCCAGTTGGGCGCCGTTCAATGCCAAGGCGCTGCTGGACCTTCTCCTCCTGCCCCGCCCGCCCATTGAACGGCGCGCGGCAGGAAAGCTCGCCCGAGCCCTAGCCCGCGAACCGGGGACAGGGTCGCCATCCTGGACACGCGCCTGGGCGGATCTCGAAGCGGACCTCGCTGAGCGCTTCGCGGATCACCCTTCGGCCGAAGCCGAGATCGCCAAGCGGCAGACGCGCTGGCGTGAATGGACCACGGGCGGTCTCTACAGCCGCACCCAGGGCATGCCCGCGGATGCGGCCCGTCGGATCGCCGCGCGGGTTGGCCAATGGGCAGTCGAAACCGACGCCGGCCAGTCTGATCCCCTGCTGTTGACGGTCGCCGGGGCGGCCAGTGCGCTTGTTCAGGCCATCGACGTGCTCGGCCAGGACCCCCTGCCCGCCCTCCTGGTCGAACGGATGATCGAGCAGGTCCTCGCTGAGGGCGCTCAAAACCCTGAGCACATCGCGACAGCAGGCGGACTGCGCTGCGTCAAACACCCCGCCGCGATCTGGGGTCCGGTCGACCGTTTGGTGTGGTGGGACTTCAAAGGCCCCGGCGAGCGGGTCCCGACCTCGCCGTGGA
>JANYFU010000558.1 GCA_025359665.1 Caulobacteraceae bacterium | reverse complement strand
GTTGCCCGAGGCGTTCTGGGCCGGAATCAGCGAAAAGGCCGCGCCCGTGCCGCCCGACAGGCCCTTCACCCGGCCGTGGAACTTCACGCCGGCGCCGTAAAGGTCGCTGGTCAGCACCACCGGCTGGCCGATCCTGACCCGGGACAGCTGCACCTCCTTGAAGTTCGCGTCGACGAACGCCTGGCGGGTGGGGACGATCTGCATGGTCACCGCGCCCGGCTGGATCATCTGGCCGATCTGCACCGCCTTCTTGGCCACCACGCCGTCGATTGGCGAGGTGATCACCGTGCGCGACAGCATCAGTTCGGCGGCGTCGAGCCGCGCCCGGGCGGCCAGCACTTCGGGGTTGTGGTCGACGTCCGCGCCGGAGATCATCGCGCTGTTGACCTGGCGCGAGCCCTGGGTCGCGCCCTGGTCGGCGATGGACGCGGCGCGGGCCGCCTGGGCCGACACCAGGGCCGCCTTGGCGGTGGAGAAGCGGTTCTGAGCGCTGGTCAGCTCATCGCCGGAGACCGCTCCCGAAGCCGCCAGGGCTTGGCGGCGTTCCAGGTCGGTGCGAGCGCGGTCCAGGTCTCCCCGGGCGCTGACAATACGCGAATCGGCCTCGGCCACCGCCGCCGCCCGCGCCGCCACCTGGCCGGCCAGGGCGCCGTCATTGGCGAACATGCCGCGCACCTGACGCTCGGCTTGGCCTAGAGCCGCCTGAGCCTGGGCCACCGCGATCCGCGCGTCGGCGGGATCAAGGACCACCAGTGTCTGTCCGGCCCTGACCACCTGGGTCTCGGCGACGGGAACGCTGAGAACCGACCCGGAAACCATCGGCGTCACCGCGGCGGTGTCGGCGCCGACATAGGCGTTGTCGGTGGAGATCTCGTGGGAGGCCACCAGCATCCAATAAACGCCATAGGCGATTGCCCCGACGACGACCACGCCGCCCAGCAGGGCAAGCAAGCGCCAGCGCCTATTGGGCGACTTATAGGTGGCCATGGCGATCGGGGGGGAAGCCGGCGCGGCGAGTTTATCCGGAACAGGTTCACTCGAATCAGGCATGGGGGGCCTCCTTCGCTGGGCCGAAACCACCGCCGAGGGCGCGGACCAGGGCCACGTCCAGGGTGAAGGCCCGGCTGTCGAGATCGCTGACGATGCGCCGCTGGGTCAGGACGGCGTCCTCCGCCAGCAGCACGGATTGATAAGTGGATAGGCCGCCCTCGAAGCGCATCCGCGCCACCTTGTAGGCGCCTTCATAAGCGGCGAGCGCCTGGCGCGACTGCGCCAGCTGATCACCAAGGGCGCGCTCGCTGGCGGCGACGTCCGCCACTTCGCGCAGAGCCTGGGTCAACGCCGCGTCATAGGCGGCCACCGCCGCGTCCCGGTCCGCCTGGGCGCCGCGCAGAGCGCCGCGCAATCGGCCGCCCTCGAAGATCGGCAGGCTCAGCGCCGGCCCCACGGCGCCGATGGCCGACCCGGCGCTCGCCAGATTTTCCAGGTGCAAAGACTGTTGTCCGAAGTAGGCGGCGATGTTGATGTCGGGATAGAAGGCCGCCTTGGCGCCGTCGATGCGGCGCGTAGCCGCCTCCGCCCGCCATCTCGCGGCGATCACATCCGGCCTCCGCCCGATCAGGCCAACGCGGAGGTCGGTTGGCAGGCCAAACGCCGCGAGGGTCGCCGGCTTGGGAGCGGTCAGGGCCACGCCCCGATCCGGTCCGGCGCCAGCCAGAGCCGCCAGGGCGTTGCGGGTCTGGGCGATCTGTTCGTCCAGTGCCGCCACGGTGGCCCGGGCGGCGGGCGCCGCGCCCTGGGCCTGTTTTAACTCCGCCTGGGTGTCCAGGCCGTTGCTGACGCGTTGGGCGGTCAGGCTCGCGGTCTGTTCGCGCACCCGGGCCGATTCCACCGCCACCGCGCGTTCGGCGGTCAGGCGCGCCAAGGTGGCGTAGGTAGCGGCTATATCGGTGGTCAGCATCAGGCGCGCCTCGGCGGCGTCGGCCGCCGCCGCGCGGGTCTCCGACACAGCGGCCGCCACGGCTGCCCGGGTCTTACCCCACAAGTCCAAATCCCAGTTCAGGTTGAGCGTCGCCTGACCGTAGTCGTTGTAGCCCGGCGGCAGGAAGGCCCGCGGGATCAGATCCTGATAGCTTTGCTTGAGTTCCTGGACCTGGGCATTGGCGCTTAACGACGGCAGGCCTTGGGCGGCCACGATCGTCCGCGTCGCCTGCGCCTTGCGTAGCCGGGCCTCCGCTTGGGCCAGGGTGGGAGAGCCCTTGATCGCTTCGTCCATCAGGGCGTCGAGCTGGGGATCACCATAGCGTTTCCACCAGCTGTCGCCCGGCCAGTCGGCGGCGGGGCCAGCGAAGCTGGAGGAGGTCCCATAGGCGTCGACGGCTTTTGCCTGACGCGACGGCGTGGCGGTGGGTAGGCTGGCGCAGGACGATAACATGAGCGCGCAAAGGGCCGATGCGCCCACGACGCGCATCGCCGCGAGCGGAGAAGCGTTCCTGTCCATCGACGGTCTCCAGACTGAAATTGACCGTACTGTACGGTCATGATAGCGTCAAGCTCAATTCAATTAGGGAGCCCCACAGTGGACGCCAAGCCACGCATCGACCGCGATAGCCGCCGCGAGGCCATTCTTGACGTCGCCGCCGAGGTGTTCATGGAAGTGGGCTATTCGGCCGCGTCGATGTCGGTGATCGCCGCGCGCGTCGGCGGCTCGAAGGGCACGCTGTACAACTACTTCAAGAGCAAGGAGGAGATCTTCTTTGCCCACGTGGATCGTCATTGCGCCTGGATACAGGACGCGATGGATGAAATGATTTCTCAAGGGACCGATGTGCGCGTGGTGCTTACGGGACTGGGACATACGTTGCTGACCGTTGTGACCACGGGTTTCGGCCTGAGGAATTTCACGCTCATCGCCTCGGAGGCGGGACGAGCTCCGGAGATTGGCCGTGCCTTCTACGAAGCTGGACCCATGCGTGGGGCGCGCCGCCTGATCGACTACATCCAGGGCGCGATGAACGCGGGCCGGCTCCGCCCTTGCGACCCGGAGATCGCGGCCTACCAGTTCGTCGGCCTCTGCCAGCATCGGCTGTTCAAGGCTCGCCTCTGCAACTTCGGCCCCGAACCGACGGACGCCGAGATCGACGCCGAGGTCGCCGCCGCCGTGGA
>JANYFU010000535.1 GCA_025359665.1 Caulobacteraceae bacterium | reverse complement strand
CTGACGTCACCCTAACGGAAAATCCGCGGCGGGTTTATAGCTGTCGTAGCGCAGGGTTGACGCAGCGTCTTTTCCTGGCCGCGAATGCAAGTTAACATCGTTCAGACAATCGCTTTGGGGACCGACCATGGCCAAGACCCTGATCATCAATGGCAAGAGCGTCAGCGTTCAGGCCGCGCCCGACACACCGCTGCTGTGGGTGTTGCGCGACGAACTGGAGCTTACTGGTACGAAGTATGGCTGCGGCATCGCCCAGTGCGGCGCCTGCACCGTGCACATCGACGGGACGGCGACCCGGTCGTGCGTGACGCCGATCTCGGCCCTGGATGGGGTGAAGATCACCACCATCGAGGGGCTGGAGGGCGTGCATCCGCTGCAGGCGGCCTGGGTCGAGGCCGACGTGCCGCAGTGCGGTTATTGCCAGTCGGGCCAGCTGATGAGCGCCTCGGCCTTGCTGGCCAAGACGCCCCATCCCACCGACGCCGACATCGACGACGCGATGAACGGCAATATCTGCCGTTGCGGTTGCTATCAGCGTATCCGCGCCGCGATCAAGGTCGCCGCCGCTCGCGCTGCCGCGCCCGTCGCCGCCTAGGGAGCCAGGTTCATGAACAAGCCGATCAAGGGTTTTGTCCCCGCGCTTCCGACCCGCCGGGACTTCGTGGTGATCTCCGCCGTCGCCGCCGGCGGCGCGATGCTGGTCGGCTGCTCGCCCAGCGACATGCTGTCGATCGGCGCCGACGACAAGCATTTCGGCCCGTTCGGGCCTTTCCTGCGCATCGCGCCCGACGGCGTGGTGACGGTGGTCTCAAAGCACATCGAGTTCGGCCAGGGTAACCACGCCGGCCTCGCGGCGATGGTCGCCGAGGAACTCGACGCCGATTGGGACAAGGTCAAGGTCGAGCAAGCCCCGGCCAACGCCAAGGTCTACGCCAACCTCGGCATGGGGGTGCAGGGCACCGGCGGCTCCTCGGCCATCGCCAATTCCTGGCCGCAGCTGCGCGCCGTCGGCGCCACCACCCGGGCGATGTTCGTCTCCGCCGCCGCCGACCGCTGGAAAGTTCCGGCGGCGGAAATCAGCGTGAAGAATGCGGTTCTCTCCCACCCCTCGGGCAAGACCGCGACCTTCGGCGACTTGGTGGCCGACGCCGCCAAGGTGACCCCGCCCAAGGACGCGCCGCTGAAGGACCCCAAGACCTTCACCCTGATTGGCACCGACCGGGTGCGCCGTAAGGACGCGCTCGCCAAGTCACGGGGCCAGGCGCGCTTCACCCAGGACGTGCACCTGCCCAATATGCTGACCGCGATGGTCGCCCATTCGCCGCGCTTCGGCGGCAAGGTGAAGAGCTTCGACGCCACCGAGGCCAGGAAGGTTCCGGGCGTGGTCGATGTGTTCGGGATCCCCACCGGCGTCGCCGTCACGGCGACCAACACCTATGCCGCGCGCCAGGGCCGCGACGCGCTGAAGGTGGTGTGGGACGACGATAAGGCCGAGAAGCGCGGCTCCGACGCCATCATGGCCAGTTATCACGACCTGGCCTCGGGCAAGACCCAGCCGAGCGGCGACCTGAAATGGCAGGCCTTCGACACCCACGGCGCGGGTCCCGCGCCGACCGGCGGCAAGGTGGTCGAGGCCAGCTTCGACTTTCCGTATCTGGCCCACGCCACCATGGAGCCGATGAACTGCGTCGCCGAGATCGGCGGGGGCAAGACCAAGCTGACCTTCGGTTCGCAGATCCCGACGGTCGACCAGCTCAACACCGGCATGATCGTCGGCGCCCTGCCCGGCTCGGTGCAGATCGAGACCCTGTTCGCCGGCGGCTCCTATGGCCGGCGGGCGAACTTCAAGTCCGACTACGTGACTGAATGCGTGCACATCGCCAAGCACGTCGGCGGCGGCCGACCGGTGAAGCTGGTCTGGACGCGCGAGGACGACATGACCGGAGGCTACTATCGGCCGATGGTCCACCACGCGGTCAAGGTGACCTTGGGCGACGACGGCTTCCCCGCGCACTGGAGCCACCGGATCGTCAGCCAGTCTATCATGAAGGGCTCGCCGATGGGCGGCGGCGGCCTGGACCAGACGGCGGTCGAAGGCGCCAAGGGCTCGCCCTATCTGAAG
>JANYFU010000496.1 GCA_025359665.1 Caulobacteraceae bacterium | reverse complement strand
CCGAAGGTGAAGTTGTTCATGGTCCCCTGGCTGTCGGCCATCACGCCCAGCGCCCGATAAAGGGCGTCGACCACATGCTGGCTGGTCTCTACATTGCCGGCCACCACGGCGCCGGGCGGATTGGGACTGAGCATCGAGCCCGGCCTGACGCGGATGTTCAGCGGTGTCAGGCACCCGGCGTTCAGCGGAATGTCGTCATCCACCAGAGTGCGGAACACATATAGCGCCGCGGCGTCGACGATCGAGGCTGGGGCGTTGAAGTTGGAGTCCAGCTGGGCGGCGCTGGCGGTGAAATCCAGGATCGCCTCGCCTTTGTCCCGATCCACCGTCACGGTCACCGCGATCTCGCCGCCGCCGTCCATCGCCACCCGCGCCGCGCCATCCGACAGGGCGCCGATCGCCCGCCGGACGCAGGCCTCGGCGTTGGCCTGGACGAAACCCATGTAACGCGCAACCTGAGTCTCCCCATGGGCGGCGATCATCGAGAGCACCGCGGCCGCGCCGGCTCGGCAGGCCGCCAGCTGAGCCTTCAGGTCGCCGATGTTGCGGTCGGGTGATCGGGCCGGCCACGCTCCGGACGCCAGTGCCGACCGCGTTTCGGCCTCCAGGAAATGCCCGCCGCGCAGGATCGGCAGGGCGTTCAGCATCACCCCCTCCTCGCCGATCGAGCGTGAGAACGGCGGCATCGACCCCGGCGCGATCCCGCCCACATCGGCATGATGGCCCCGAGCCGCGACGAAGAAGGCCGGGGCTGCCCCGCCGGGCTCGAACACCGGCATGACGACCGTGATGTCCGGCAGGTGGGTCCCCCCGGCATAGGGATTGTTGAGCGCGAAGGCGTCGCCGTCCGCCAGCCTGGGATGCCGCGCCTGAACGGCGCGGACGCTGGCGCCCATCGACCCCAGATGCACCGGCATGTGCGGCGCATTGGCCACCAGTCCGCCCTCGGCGTCGAACAGCGCGCAGGAGAAATCCAGCCGCTCCTTGATGTTCACCGACCGCGCGGTGCGCTCCAGCGCCGCCCCCATCGCCTCGGCCACCCCCATGAACCGGCGGTTGAACAGCTCCAGGGTGACAGGGTCGGGGGCATCGGTCGCCAATCGCGAAACCGGGCGGACCGCGACCCGCCGCAGCCGGATCAATCCGTCCGGCCCCGGCTCGGCCCGCCAGCGGTCGGCCAGCCAGATCTGGGTGTCGTCCCGCAGGATCAGACGGGGGCCATCGACTGGGGTGGTGAGGTGGTTGGCGAAAACGGCGCCTTGGGAAGCCCCCTCCACCGCTTCGCGGTCCGGTCGGTCGCATGCGACCTCCACCCCCAAAAGGGGAGGAGAGGCGTGCCTCTGAATTCTCCCTTCCCCCTCTGGGGGAAGTCCCCCCGACGGGGGGGATGAGGGCTCTTTCTCCAACCCCTCAACCTCAACACTGGCGATTACCACGCCGCCGTCCTCGACAAATCCGAACAGCCGCTGATGCGCCGCCGCAAAATCACTGGCGATCTCCGCGAGCGTGGACAGGGAAGTCGCGATCGCCGTGTCGGACTCCGCGTAGCGAATCCGCAACCGCCGGATGACCGCTCCAACCGCCGCCCCCTGGGCTTCCAGATCGCGCCTGACGTCGGCCTCGAGCGCCTCGCATAGCGCCTTTGCCTCGGCGATGCCCTCGTAATCCAGGGGCCGCTCCAACCCGGCACGCCGCGCCGAACGCATCCGCGCCTGGCCGATCCCCCAGGCCGACAAAAGGCTGCCGTACAGCGGGCAGAGCACTTCATCGATCCCCAGGGTGTCGGCCACCTGGCAGGCCACCTGTCCCGCCGCCCCGCCAAACGCCACCAGGGCGTGGTCGCGGGGATCGAAGCCCCGTTCGGTGGAAACCTTGGTGATCGCCGCCGCGGTTTGTTCCACGGCGATGTCGATGAACCCCCGGGCCGCCGCTTCTCGGTCGCGCAGGCCCATGGCGTCGGCCAGTTCGCTAAGGCGCGCCCGCGCCGCTTCGACATCCAGCGCCGCGTCGCCCCGCGCTCCGAACACCGCCGGGAAGAACGCGGGGTCCAGCCGGCCCAGCACCAGATTGGCGTCGGTCACCGTGGCCGGGCCGCCCCGGCCATAGGCCGCAGGTCCCGGCATGGCGCCGGCGCTCTGGGGTCCTACCCGGGCGCGCAGGCCATCGAAAGCCAGGATCGAACCGCCGCCGGCCGCCACGGTCTCAACATCCAGCATCGGCGAGCGCAGCCGCACGCCCGCCACGGTGGCGGTGTCGCGCCGCTCCAGGTCGCCCGCGAAGCGACAGACATCGGTGGAGGTGCCGCCCATATCGAAGCCGAGCACGGCGCCGGCGCCCGCCGCCCGCGAGACCTCGGCCACGCCCACCACCCCGCCTGCGGGTCCCGACAACACCGCGTCCCGGCCATGGAAGGCCTCGGCTCTCGCGAGACCACCGCCCGAGGTCATGAAATACAGGTTCGCGCCTGACACCGCTGCCGACAGCCCCTGGGCGTAGGCGCGCAGGACCGGAGTCAGATAGGCGTCGGCCACCGCCGTTTCGGCGCGGGGCAGGAAGCGGGGCAGGGGAGAGGCCCCGCTGGC
>JANYFU010000460.1 GCA_025359665.1 Caulobacteraceae bacterium | reverse complement strand
GTGGGCGCCGACCATTTCGACTTCCTGGCCCCCTGCTACGCCGAGCAGGCTAAGCGCCTGCCGATGATCTGCGCTTCGCGGCCGGGATTCGACCGGGCGGCGTTCCACGCGGAATTCGACAAGGCCGTGGTGACGTTTTTCGAAAGGATGCTTTCGAAAAATCGCTGACCGTTCAACCCCGTTCGCCGACCCGGTGCGTAGTGTGTCATGTGAAGGCTCAGGGAGGCGCGGATGACGTCAGCGGATAGAACTAGCACAACCCTCCGTCATCGGACGGTTCTGGCGGCGGCGTTCGCGGCGATCGGGCTTGCCGCCGCGACGCATGCCTGGGCCGACGCCGATCTTGTGGACCTGAAAGTGATGGATCGCGAGACGGGCAAGGTGATGCCGACCTGGCGTCATCACGGGCGTCTGTTCGTCGCTGGCGAGCCGGGCGCACGCTATGGCCTGCGCGCGACCAATCACACCGATGGCCGGGTGCTGCTGGTTATATCCGTCGATGGCGTCAACGTCGTGACTGGCGCAACGGCGAAATACGATCAGGGAGGCTACGTGCTCGGCCCCTTTGGCACTCAAGACGTGAATGGTTGGCGCAAATCCAACACCGAGATAGCCGCCTTCGCCTTCGCACCTTTGCCGCAATCCTACGCCGCCCAAACCGGTCGGCCCACTGACGTCGGCGTCATCGGCATTGCCGTGTTCACGGAACGGCCCCCGGTCCAGGCTCAGGTCCAGGCCCCCAAGATCGTCGCGCCCGCGATACGATCGGAAGAACGGCGAGCGAGCCCTTCGCCAAGCCATCGCCCGGCATTGCCGCGGCGCTCCCTCAACATGCCCGCGCCGCCGCCGTTGAATATCGCGCCGATCGAGCGACCGACCCCGCCGCCGCCAGTCGCCGCCTCCCCGGCGCCATCGACCGCCAGCGCACTCGCGAGACAGGATGAGAAGTTGGGCACTGCGCACGGCGAGCGTGAACGGTCGGTGGTGAATGTTGTGACGTTCGAGCGGGCGACGCCCTATCCGCAGAGCCTTCGACAGATTGAATACGACACCTACGCCAATCTGGTCGCGGACGGCGTGATACCGCCGTCACCCTCTTTGGAGCACCGGCCCCGACCCTTCCCGTTGAATCCCGGCGGGGTGGGATATGTCCCCGACCCGCCGCCCGAACCCTAGGCCTTTGCGCGCTCGGGCGTGCGGCGGATAGACTGGGCGTTGATGGAGCCGGACCCTACGCAAGACGCCGACCTGCTTCGCGCTTACGGCGCGGGGGATCCGCATGCCTTCACGCGGCTCTATGACAGGTATGATCGCCCGTGCTTTCAATTCATCCGCCGGACGCTGGGAAGCGCGCACGCCGACGCAACCGAGGACCTACATCAGGAAACCTGGATGTCGATCTCGAGAAGCGCGGCCGCGTTCGATGCGCGCAAGGCGCGCTTCGCCGCCTGGCTGTTCACTATCGCGCGAAACAAGGTGTGGGACTACTTTCGCCGACAAAAGGTGGCCATATTAGCGTCGGCAGAGAACGATGCGACGATGCTGGTCCCTGATCCTGGTCCGACACCTCTGGAGCAGGTGGAATCGCGCCAGATGGCTGAAAAGTTGGTAACTGCGGTCGAGGCGCTGCCGCTGGCGCAACGCGAGACTTTTGTAATGTTCGCCCAGGCCGGGCTGTCGCTGGAAGAGGTCGCGAATGCGACCGGAGTCGCCGTGGAGACGGCCAAGAGCCGGCTGCGCTACGCCCGCGCCACGCTTAGACAGGCGCTGGCTGATGAAAGGTCGGCTCATGTCTGATCCCGACGCACCCGATCCGGTTGACGGGGCCTATATGCGGGCCGAGACGATTTTGACCGATGACGATGCGCGCGCGGCGCGGCGCGCGCGGGTGCTCACCGCCGTGGCGCGCGAGCCGATAACGCCCGCGCGCCCATCTATCCGGCGACCAGCCCGGCGATTTGGGGGCTGGCTGGCGGCGGCGAGCGTCGTGGGATTCAGCGTGTTCGTGGCGACTCGGCTTTACCAGCCGGCGGCGCGCCAACCGCCGACCGTCCTGGCTCCCTCGCCGGCCGCAGCCATCTCGGCCCCGGGCGTTGTAGCCGCGCCTACGCCGCCCGCTTCCGCATCATCAAAAGCGCCGGTGACCCAGGCTCTTCCGGCAGCCCCGCGAGCGGCGACGCCGACTCCAGCGCCATCGCCAGCCGACGCCGTCCCGGTGAACGTGCCGGCGCCGCCGCCGCTGAACATAGCCCCGATCGAGCGACCTGCCCCTCCGCCCCCCGTCGTTGCGAGCCCTCGGAGCCTTC
This sequence comes from Caulobacteraceae bacterium, assembly GCA_025359665.1. Classification (GTDB taxonomy): domain Bacteria; phylum Pseudomonadota; class Alphaproteobacteria; order Caulobacterales; family Caulobacteraceae; genus Acaudatibacter. The sequence goes on along the minus strand of JANYFU010000460.1, from coordinate 2,649 downwards.
CAGCGCCGCCGCCGGCCGCCGCCCCGCTACGCCGTTTGGAATCTTCGGCTGGCGTGTCGTCAGATAAGGCCGCGAGACTGCGCGCCGCCGCCGCCGCCGGCCGGACCGATGAAGTGGAAGACCTGCTGGCTCAGGATGTCCCCATCGATGCCCCGGACGCCGATGGGGAAACCGCCCTGATGAAGAGTATCCAGGCCGACCAGCGCGCCGTCGCCGCCCTACTGAACCGCCATGGCGCCAGCCTGGACCGCAAGAACCGTGCGGGCGAGAGCGCCAAAGACATGGCGACGGCGAAAGGTGACGAGGCGCTCAGCAAAGCCCTTGGTTTGGAGCGGTAGTTTCCATCCAAATCCAGTTGATGTGCCGCCAGCTACCGCAGTTGGCTGTCCTTGCTGCCTCGACGGTTGATGCCGCCGATTACGACGCGGCTGTCGCGGCCCGATTGGCATTGCACACAGGTTCGCGCGCCCGGCAACGCGCGGCGGCGAGCCTCGGGAATTTCATCGCCGCATTCCACGCAGTAGTCCGTGCCCTCGCCGACGGGCATGCGCGCGCGGGCGCTCAACACGCCGTCGGTGATGGTGTCGTCGATCTGGTCCAGAACCGCTCCGTCACGTGTCCAGCCGCCAGCCATGTCGCCTCCGATTTCCTGACTTGCCTGCGTCTCAGATAGGAATACGCAGGCGAATTCCAATCGCACATCGTCAGCGAGGCGCGCCGCATGAGCTATCCCCTTCCCAATGTGTCCACCGACCTTTCCGGCCAGACGGCCCTGGTGACGGGCGCGTCTTCGGGGCTCGGCCTGCGATTCGCCAGGGTGCTGGCCGCGTGCGGGGCCAAGGTGGCGCTGGCCGCGCGCCGGCTGGACCGGCTGGAGGCGCTGGCCGAAGAGATCCGCGCCCAGGGTGGTCAGGCGACTGCGATCCAGATGGACGCCACCGACGCCGGACAGCTGACGGGCGCGGTCGAAACGGCGCAGGCCAGGCTGGGGCTGGTGACGATCCTGATCAACAACGCCGGCATCCCCGACGCCCAGCGCGCCCATAAGATGCCATTGGAGTTGATCGACCGGGTGATCGACATAAACATCCGCGCGCCGTTCGTGCTGAGTTGCGAGGTGGCCAGGCGGTTGATGGAGGCCGGCCAGGGCGGTCGGATCGTCAACATCGCCTCCTCCGCCGCCTATGAATACGGCGGCAACGGCGCGGCGCTGTATTCAATCTCCAAATCGGCGGTGGTGCGGATGACCGAGGCCCTGGCGGTCGAGTGGGCGCGGTTCGGCATCAACGTCAACGCTATCGCGCCGGGCGCGTTCGAATCCGAGATGATGGACGGCATGCTCAAAAGGATCGGCGACATCAGCGCGCATTTCCCGAGAAAGCGGATCGGCAACCCCGCCCAGCTGGATTCGACCCTGCTGTACCTGGTCGGCCCGGCGTCCGACGCCGTCACGGGCACCAGCATCCGGGTCGATGACGGGCAGGGGTCGCGCTAGAGCAGGATGAGCCGCCTTTCAGGGGACCGGGGAATATCCGCCGACGGGCTGCCGGCAGCCAACTTCCGCGCCGGGGCCTTCGTCGGCCTTGCCGAGGACTATGTCCGCTACCGGCTCCCGTATCCGGAGCCGATGGTGGCCCAAATCCTGGCCGCGGCGCACGTTCCGTCGGCGGGCGGCAGGGCCATCGACCTGGCCTGCGGGACCGGACGCGTGGCTCTCGCCATCGCCCACGCCTTCGGCGAGGTCAGGGCTGTCGACCTCGAACCGGAGATGGTGGAAGCCGGTCGCCGCGAGGCGCTGCGCCTCGGCATCGGCAATATTCAATGGAGCGTCGGCCGCGTCGAGGACTTCGTGGCGCCGGTCGGCGGGTTTGATCTCGTCACCGTGGGCGAAGCGTTCCACCGGCTCGACAGGCCACGCGCCGCCGCCCTGGCGTTCGGCTGGCTGGCGCCGGGGGGCGCTTTCGTCACTCTTGGCGCCGAGAGCTTCCTTGATGGCGAAGCGCCGTGGCGCCGGATCCTGGCGGGGGTGGTTCGGGACTTTGTCGGCGAGCCGGCTCGGCGGCTCGGCGCCCCCAATGCGCCGCTCGACCAGGAGATCGCCGACCAGGAAAGCGCCATCCGCGCCGCCGGTTTCACCGCGGTTTCCACACATGGCTTCGGCGCGGCGCACGAATGGCGTCTGCCAGAGCTGCTTGGCAACCTACGCTCGACTTCGGTCCTCTCGCGCGCGGCCCTAGGTGCGCGTCATCCCTCCTTCGAGGCGGCCTTGAGCGCCGCTCTGCTCGCCTTCGACCCTTCCGGCCGCTACGTGGAGACGGTCGAATTCGGCTATACCGTGGCGCGCACGCCGGAGACGGCCGACCGCACCACGACCCATGCAACTCACCGGAATGCCCATGACCGAGATCAATGACCAAGTCGCGGCGGCGGCCTTTCACCGCCTGGTCGAGCATCTGAGGATGCGGGCCGACGTCCAGAACGTCGATCTGATGGGCATGGCGGGCTTTTGCCGAAACTGCCTGGCGGACTGGGTCAGTGAAGCCTCCGACGGCGCGCTGAACCGCGATCAGGCGCGGGAAGCGATCCTTGGCATGCCACAATCGGAGTGGAAGGCCCGTCATCAGGCTGCCGCGACCGCCGAGCAGCTAG
>JANYFU010000455.1 GCA_025359665.1 Caulobacteraceae bacterium | reverse complement strand
CCGTCGACGACGAAGGCGAGGTGCTGGACGTTCTGGTTGAGACGCGACAGGGTGCGTCAGATGACCCCTGGCGACTGATCGAGTTCAACGCCTTCGTGCGCACGCCCTGAGGGCGGGGATGACTTTCTCGCTATCGGCCCTCCTGTGGTGAAGGGGCTGGGGTGTCTTATACTTTTGGCGAGAGGATGCATTAGCGACCTGAAGATCGCTGATCGGGTGGCACCCGCCACGCTGAAGTCCTCGGCTCAGGCGAGACCCGACAGTCAGCGCGGCCTCTTCGCTCACGGTTGGAGCGCTGATGTGTCTTAGTCAGGTTGCCGGCTTCGAATTGGCCCGCAGTGGTATCAATTTGGTATCGCACGACAAGCCGATGCCGAAACGGTGGTTCCAACCTCTCCGTAAATGATTGTTTTAATGGTGGACTATCTGGTGGATGCGCACAGGATCGAACTGTGGACCCCCTCGGTGTGAACGAGGTGCTCTCCCGCTGAGCTACGCATCCTTGGGACCAGAAACGGAAGGGAAGTGGCTATAACGGTTCGCCCCATCACCGACAAGAGAGAAGCCCGCCCGAGCTGGACTCCGCGCCGCGTCGTTTAGCCCAACAACCTCTCGCAGGCCCCGACCAGTTCGTCGAAATGATCGATCAATATGTCCGGGCCCAGGTCGCGGGCGGGGGTGTCGGTATAGCCGAAACTGACCAGCACAAGCGGAACGCCGGCCCCCCGCGCCGCCTTGGCGTCGGAGACGGAATCGCCGATCATCACCGCGCGTTTCAGGTCTCCACCCGAACGCTCGATGGTGGCGATCAAGTGGCCGGCGTCGGGCTTCTGGGCCGGCACGGCGTCGCCGCCGATGATGGCCGCGAACCGGTGCGACAGTTTCAATTCGTCCAACAGGGCGACGCTGAGGTCGGTGCGCTTGTTGGTGCAGACCGCCAGCCGCGCGCCCGCCGCCTCAAGTGTGTCCATGGCCGCCAGAAGCCCCGGAAACGGTCGGCTCTCGTCGGCGATATGGGCCAGGTAGTGGACGATGAAATCATCGAACAGCGCCGACAGCTTGGGTTCCTCCAGTGGCGCGCCGGCGGCGGCGAAACCCCGCGCGATCAGCGCCTTGGCGCCTTGGCCGATCATCATCCGGGCCTGTTCCAGGGGCAGGGCGGCGATGCCCTCGCGCGCGAGCAGCACGTTCAGGGTCCCAACCAGGTCGGGGGCGGTTTCGATCAGCGTGCCGTCAAGGTCGAAGACGATGGTCGCGCCATTGAGGGCGGCGGACACGATGGCTGGGCCAGAGACGTTCGATGGGGACGTGGATGACAAAGGCGGGTGCTCCATTTGAGTTGTGTTTGCCCCGGACCTTGGGGCCGTGGCAAGGTCGCCGCCGCTTGAGAAACTCGTCCAGGACCGACCTATGACTACCAAAGCCGCCGGCGCCACGACTTCAAGACCCAGGGCCGCCGTGATCCTCGCCGCGGGTCAGGGCCAACGCATGAAGTCCCATACGCCCAAGGTGCTGCACCGGGTCGGGGGGCGGGCGATGCTGGATCATGCCATCGACGCGGCCCAGGCCGTGGGTTGCGCGCGGATCGTGGTGGTGGTTGGCGCCCATTCTCAAGGCGTGCGGGTGCATGTGGTCGAGCGCCTGGGCGAAGGCGCGATCGCCGTCCAGGATCCGCCGCTGGGCACCGGCCACGCTGTTCTGGCCGCAAAGGCGGCGCTCAAGGGTTTCGAGGGCGATGTGCTGGTCAGCTACGCCGACACGCCTCTGTTGACCGCCACGGCCGTGGAGCCGCTTTTCGCTCTGCGCGCCGCCGGGGCGGATGTGGCTGTTCTGGGCTTTGACGCCGCCCAACCGGGCGCCTATGGCCGCCTCGTGCTGGCGGCCGACGGGGTCCTCACCCGGATCGTCGAGGCCAAGGACGCCGACGCAGGGGAACTAGCCATCACCGCCTGCAATTCCGGGGTGTTGGCCGCCGACGCCGGCTTGCTGTTCGACCTTCTGGCCAAGGTTGGGAACCGCAATGCCAAGGAGGAATTTTACCTGACCGACATCGTCGGCCTCGCCACCGACGCCGGACGCTCGGTGCGTGTGGCTTTCGCCGACGAGATCGACGTCGCCGGTGTCAATTCCCAGTCTGAATTGGCCGCCGTGGAGGCGTCATTCCAGGACCGCCGCCGCGTCGCACTGATGGCCGATGGCGTCACCATGACCGCGCCGCATACCGTCCATTTCGCCTGGGACACCCACATCGAGGGCGGGGCCGTTATCGAGCCGTATGTGGTGTTCGGTCCGGGCGTTCGGGTGGCGACCGGCGCCGTGATCAGGGCTTTCAGCCATCTTGAAGGCGCCGTGGTGCAATCGGGCGCGGTGATCGGCCCCTACGCCCGGTTGCGGCCGGGCGCGGACATCGGCGAGGGCGCCCACATCGGCAATTTTGTCGAGGTCAAGAAGGTCAAGGTCGGACCCGGGGCCAAGGCCAACCACCTCTCCTATCTGGGCGACGGCTCGATTGGGGCCGGGGCCAATATCGGGGCCGGTACGATTTTCTGTAACTTCGACGGCTTCGACAAGTTCGAGACTCATGTCGGCGAGGGCGCGTTTATCGGCTCCAACTGCGCGCTGGTGGCGCCAGTCAGTATCGGCAAGGGCGCCTATACAGGCTCCGGCTCGGTGATCACCCGGCCAGTGCCGGCCGACTCCCTGGCGGTCGAACGCGGGCTTCAGGCGGAAAAGCCCGGCTGGGCCGCCGCCTTTCGCGAACGCAAGCGCCGCGCCAAGGGGTTGGCGTGACCGCACAAGATCAAAAGCGGGCGGCCGGCCGGGCCGCCGCCGAAATGGTCGAGACGGGTATGACCGTCGGCCTGGGCAGCGGGTCCACCGCGGCGCTGTTCGTCGAGGCCCTGGCCGCCCGACGACTAGCAATCCGGAGCGTCGCCACCTCCGAGGCTACGGCGGCGTTGGCGGTGTCCCTGGGCATGACCCTGGTCGGGCTGGACGACGCCGGGCGGATCGACCTGACCATCGACGGGGCCGACGAGATCGGCCCTGGCCTCGCCCTGATCAAGGGCGGCGGCGCGGCGCTGTTGCGGGAAAAATTGGTCTGGGAGGCTTCGGCTCGCCGGGTGGTGATCGCCGACGCGGCCAAGACGCCGGGCCGGTTCGGCCGCTTTCCCCTGCCGATCGAAGTCGTGGCCTTTGGTCACAAGACCACCGCCGCGCGCATCGACGGGGTTCTGTCTGATCTGGATATCGCCGTCCGAGGGGTTCTGCGCCAAAGCGGGGCCGGGCCGGTGCGAACCGACGGTGGCAACCTTATCTACGATGCCGCGTGCGGCGCCATCGATGACCCGGCTTCCCTGGCCAAGGCCCTGAAGGGCCTGACCGGGGTTGTGGAACATGGCCTGTTTCTTGGTCTCGCCGAACGCGCGCTGATTGGAACCCCCAACGGGCTCCTCACTCTCTACCCTTGACGGAGCCGCCCCTTGCCTCAGTTCGACTATGATCTGTTCGTCATCGGCGCCGGCTCCGGCGGCGTGCGGGCCGCGCGACTGGCGGCCATGGGCGGCGCCCGGGTGATGGTGGCCGAGGAGTATCGGGTCGGCGGCACATGCGTCGTGCGCGGCTGCATCCCTAAGAAGTTCATGGTCTACGCCTCGGAATTCTCGCAGAGTTTCAAGACCGCGCGTGGCTATGGCTGGACTGTCGGCGAGACCAGCTTCGACTGGCCCAAGTTCCTGGAGGCGAAAGACATCGAGATCGCCCGGCTGTCGGGCATCTATGTCAGCAACCTGGAGAACGCTGGGGCTGAATTGACCCATGGCCGGGCCGAACTGGTCGACGCCCACACGGTCAGGCTGGTAGCGGAGGATCGAACCGTCACCGCCGACAAGATCCTGATCGCCACCGGCGGCTGGCCGACCCTGCCTGGCGATCTCCCAGGGGTCGAACACGCCATCAGCTCCAACGAGGCCTTCCACCTGCCGGAACTGCCCAAGCGCGTACTGGTGGTCGGCGGCGGCTATATCGCCGTCGAATTCGCTGGCATTTTCAACGGCTTGGGCGTGCAGACCACGCTGCTCTACCGCGGTCCCAATATCCTGCGCGGGTTCGACAACGACGTCCGCGCCCATCTGGCCGGCGAGCTGGAGCGGCGAGGCATCACCGTCATCCTCGGCTGCCACCACACCAGCATCGAAAAAACCGCGGCGGGGCTCGCCAGTCACCTGACCAGCGGCCACAAGGTGGAAAGCGACGTGGTGATGTTCGCCACCGGCCGGGCGCCCAACACCAAGGGCATCGGTCTGGAGGCCGCCGGCGTGGCGGTCGACGAGGCCGGCGCCGTGGTGGTCGATGAATTCTCCCGCACCACGGTCGCCAATAT
>JANYFU010000449.1 GCA_025359665.1 Caulobacteraceae bacterium | reverse complement strand
CCTCCTCGATGGCGCCGAACTGGCCATAGCCGGCGTTGTTGATCGCCACGTCGATACGGTCGAACCCGCGCGATGGTCTCGGCGATCGCCGCATCGACGGCGGCTTTGTCATCGACGTCGAGGGTGATCGCCAGCACTTGGTCGCCGTAGCAGTCAACCAGGGGTTGAAGCGTCTTCACGTCCCGCGCCGCGGCCGCCACGAGATCGCCGCGCGCCAGAGCCGCTTCCGCCCAGATCCGGCCGAAACCCTTGGATGTGCCGGTGATGAACCAGACCTTTGCTTGCATGTCGACTCTCCTCGCTTGTCCCCGGCCTCGCCGTCCGGCCCGGCGGACCTCAGATAGGTGCGGCGGCCGCCGATGTCAGGTGGCGCCCGCTCCACATGTGGGCGACTGATGGATGGGACGGGACGGCCAGGCCAATCAGCCGGAGGGTTCTCGCGGCTCTGGGCAATGTTTGGTCCGTTCCAATCGCTAGTCCCTACCGAACCGACGCCACACCGCCGGTTCGGGAAGGGACCACGTACCTATTGGACATCGAGATCTGAACAGACTGGCCCGTGCCTTCGAGGCCCTGGGTTTCCGTGTCTTGGACGTTTGCGTCGACCAATCGCCCGACGAGCCTCATGCGCGCTTGGTTTGCCGCGCCGTCTTCCTGCAAGACAACTGGCTCGATCTCCAGTCACATGCGGAAGGTTCTATCGAGGACGGGGCCGTGCCGCACTCCTGTCTCTTTCGAGCGCCCTCGCTCGCCGCGGGGACCGCGGAGCTTCGACTATTCCGCACCGGTCCCGCCGCCCGACTAACGCGGTGTTGGGAAACGGTGGAATACCCGCCGTGCGATCTGGCCTGGATGAGTCTGCGGGAGCGGATCGCGCCTCTCGTGCTCGCGCTGGTCGAATTTCCGGATCCCAGGGTGGAGCATGGGCCACAGGCGCCTTCGCACTCCAACACGGCCGGGCGTGTCTTGGGTGTGGCGTTTGGAGATGCCGTTCCTGGTCCGGCCGCGGAAACAGCCGGACGCAGCCTGACGCTGTCTGGATTTGAATATCTTCCGCGACACGTTTTCGAGCAGCGTTTCGGAAAGATGGTTGGCCCTATGATCGCGCTGCGCTTTGAGGTCGCATCCTTGGATGAAGCGGCCAGATCGCTGCCGCGGCGGAATCTCGCTTTCCGCGCCGCCGGCGCCAGCATCTCTATCCCTGCCCAGGGCGTCCTGGGCTGCGGCGTGGAATTCCGCGAGGCGACCGGCGGGTGAGAGTTTCCAACCGCCCGATCTGGCCATCATGGGACATCGGTTGTCCGACTAGGAACTCATCACCCCTACTGTCATCCAGACCGTCGTGCGGCGCTCTATTCAGGTCAGGGCGATTGTCAGATGTCTGCCGACGGCCTTCGCGGCGCGTTGCAGGGTGGTCAGGGTCACCGATGGGTTCGATGGGTCTAGCAATCGATCCAGCTGGGCCCGGGTTGTGTCCATAAGTCTGGCCATGGCGACTTTCGTCAGCCCCTTTTCTTTCATGGCGGCCGTAATCTGTTCAGCAATGAGTTCTTTGACGGCCAGGGCTTCGACATCATCGCGGACAACGCGTTCCTCAAGAAAATCAGCCAAGCTCGCGCCGATTTGGCTCCGTTCGTTTTCCAAAAATCCAACGCTCAATTTTCGGCACGCCAACAGTCCAATCGCATCCCGTCTCGGGGTGCTACCTGGCGACGGCGCGGATCAACGCCGATTCGCCGCCGCGGCCTTCGCCACCAGGATGCGGTCGCGGGCGTCGAGGTAGTCGTAGATCGCGTCGACTTCGGCGTCCGTGAAGTGGCTGAAATTGGTCTGCGCGGTCTCGATCATCAGCGCCATGTTGCCCTCGCCGATCGCGTCGCCCCTCTGGATCAGGCCATGGAATTGCGCGCGGCTGTAGTAGCCGCGGACGGTCATGTCCGGGCCAATGCCCCCGGCTCCGCCGAGGTCGGACCCGTGGCACCGCCCGCAGGAGAACGCGGCCAGATGCCGTCCGGTTTCGAAGCGCGCGCCCGCGTCGAGTGGCGGACGGGCGCCGGCGAGCGTCTCTGTCTCGGTCTTGAACGCGCCGACCAACAGCGCCGCGCGCAGCATCAGGCCCGGATTGGGCTTGGGCAGCGCGATGCCCCGCCGGGGAAGGGCGCGCAGGCGAGCGATGATCGCGGCGATCTCATCGTCGGTGAAGGCGCGATAGGCGTGAGCCGGCATCGCCAGCTCGCTGGTGCCATCCGGGCGCAGCCCCGCGCGGATAGCCCGGTCGATATCGGCGTCGGACAGCGACTTGGGCTGGATGGTCAGGTTGGGTGTGTAGACCTGGGTTGCGAACATGTGCAGCGGCCCGCCGCTCAGATCCGACCCGTGGCATCCCGAGCAGGCCGCGATCGCGATCAGCCGCGCGCCCCGGGCTTCGGCTTCGGCAGTGCGCACCACCAAGACGCGACTGGGCGGCAGGCCTTGGCGGGCCGTCAGGATCGCCTGTGAACGGGACATAATCACCTGGCAACCGGCGGCGATCGCCACGAAGGCTACAACGACGCCGATCGCGAGAAACAGCTTCGATCTGGACATGGAACTTCGCGGCACACCTGAACCCCTACGCCGTCGGGACGCCCCGGCCGCTGGTCTCTACCGCGTTATGCGTCAGGGGCGGCGAACCCATTTGCTGGTAGCGTTGATGTCCTTGACCTCGCCACCGGCCTGCTTCCAGCCGTTGAACCCGACCTCGAGGTGCCCGACGTCCCCATAGCCCATGTCCTTCAGGGCCAGGGTCGCGTAGACCGACCGTCCGCCGCCAGCGCAGAACAGGATCATCTTTTTGTTCTCCGCGAAATAGTCGCGGAAATATGGGCTGGCCGGATCTGCCCAGAACTCCAGCATCCCGCGCGGCACGTGCTTGGCGCCGGGGATCGTGCCCAGCTCGAGCAGTTCCTGGATCTCGCGCAGATCGATCAGCAAGGAGTCGCCGGAGGCGATCGCGGCTTCCTGGGCCCGCAGGTCCTCGACCGAAAAGTTAATGATGTTCGCCTTCAGCGCCTCGGTGTCCGCGAACACATTCTTGATGGCCATGCCGGTTTTCCTCCTCGATTCAGCCGCGATCTTTGGCCCCGACTGTGAGGCGTTCCATTTTCAGGTCAAGCTCACCGCGCACTTCGCCGACCCAATTGATCACGGCCCCGGCTTCGGGACAGCCAGCTTGAACCGGATGGGCAGGTTCACAATGGCGCCGTCCACCGGGCCGCCCTCAGCCGTCCAGGGGTTCATCTTCATCGCCGAGGCCAGCTTGACCGCCGCTTCCGAGAAACCCAGGCCATCGGGATCCCCGGGCAAGGCGGTGCAACTGGTTAGGGCGCCATCGGCGGCGACCACGCAGCGGGCTTTTCCCAGGCCGCTGGTCAGGCCCTGGCCGGCCGC
>JANYFU010000439.1 GCA_025359665.1 Caulobacteraceae bacterium | reverse complement strand
GCGCCAAGTTGCTCACTTTGGATGAAGTCGGTGAGGGCGTCGGCGAAGGCCGAGATGGTTTGGCGTCCCGGCGCCGGCGGCGAGCGCCCATGTCCGGGCATGTCGATCAGAACCAACTCGCGCGAGCGGCTGAGCGCCGGCGCGATCGTGTCCCACGACCGTATGCTTCCGCCAAGCCCGTGGACCATCAGCAGGCGAGGCCCCGTCCCCATGCGCTCGGAATGCAAAATCATGCTGACACAACGTCGCAGTGAAGCAGTGGTTCAAAACAGCCGCCGCTTTGCGCGCATTCAATCCGTGGCCCCGCAACCGAGAGGGATCGCCTCGTTGGCCTCCCTGCAGCGCGACAATCAAGATGAGAGAGCCGATCCGGGCTTGAGCTGAAGGGAGGGCGTAGCTCGACCGCAGGCTCGAACCCGGAAAATTTTGGCTGACGTCCCGGATCGGGGGGGCTGGCGATCGACCATGGCCAGTCCCTGGCCCACACCGCCAGCTTGGCCTACACATGATTGAGCTCCATATAGCGCGCCGCCGCCATCAGGTGGCCGTCGTCCATCGGCGCGGAGGCGAAGCGCCCCTACCACGGATAGCCTCGCCACCCCTCGCGGAAATTCACGCCCCTGGAATAACGCCGATGCGTATCCGACAACGCCGCCCGCAGGCCGTCGGCGCCGCTGGGAACCAGGATCAGATGGACGTGATTGGGCATCAGGCAATTGGCCCAGATCTCTACGCCCGCCACCGCGCAGCCCTCGGCCAGCCTGCCTTTGTAGGTTTGATAATCGTCGTCGGAGAAGAACACCGTGTGTCGGCGGTTGCCTCGCTGGGGGACATGGTGAGGGGCCCCCTTCCATCACAACCCGAGCCAGACGCGCCAGGACGTGATGGTGAGCGTCACGCCACGATAGGTCAATTAAGTATTGTGTCCCCAGATATAGAGCGCACCTTGGAGCGCCTCGAACACGGCGAGCGATCCCTCGCGGAATCGATATAGCTTGAGCGGCTTCTGGCCCTTCACGGCAATGACTACCAGGTACCCGGGATTACCGAAGGCCGAAGAAGTGTCGTCGGTCGTCACCGAGGTGATGTTTCCGAACGCGATCTCGCGCTTCCAGCCGGGATATTGGATGACGATTCGGTCCGATGCGATCGTCAGGCTCAGGGGGTCGCGTACGACTACACTCAGGCAGAGTCCAATCAGTATCAAGCAGAGTGATGCAGCTTGCCAGCCGCGCTGGGCCAGAGCGATAGCGACGAACGGCGAGGAGCAAACCAGCATGCCGACCTTTAGTACCCACGCGCCGTGAAATACAGACCCGCTCGTTTGTTTGAATCGCGTGGCTGGCGCGGTGTGCCGCAGGACGAAGTCGTGCAGCAACGGGTAGTTGTCCAGTTGGTATTCCAGCCAAAGCGTGTGGGTGCGAGACTGATCGGACACGATCAACCGCCGCATCGAGTCATCGGATCTCACCGCGCCGACGTCACGCCAAGCGATGAACAACGGCGAACACTTCGGGGACAAACGCCAGATGCCGGATTCGTCAACTGCGAACTGGTTCAGCGCACGCCGTTGAGCGTCCCACCAGTAGGTGGCTACGCCGACGAACAACAGAGTTCCTACTACCCCAAAGCCGGCCCGAAAGGGGTCCGGAGCGGTGATGAGCAGCCAGACAGCCGCCCCCCCGAGGCTCAGGCCGAACGCAATGAAGAAACGGTACAGCCATACATAGCCCGCCGACATCTTGTAGAGAACAGCGTCCTGCGACGGGAGCATGCTCAACGACACCGAGGTCATCTCGCGCCATCATACAATGGCGCATCCCCGGATGCCCAGCATGGTTTCCGGAATTTACCCAACTGAGACTTTCGGGAGGGCCGCTTGTCGGTATGGCCGAGGCGCCCCTCCCGCAGCCCGAAGGATAGCCGGCGGCGGTTTCCGGATGTCGAACTCATTCCACTACAGTCCCACGATTCCGTAGCCCGCGAACTGCTCGGCGGAGCGTGGCGCGATGATCAGGGAATCGACTCCCTGGGTGTCCAATATGAAACGCAGGGCCGCGCCAGGTATGGTCCAACCGTTTTCGCTCGCCCGTCGCCGCAATTGATCGATGGCCTCGAAGCTCGCGGGCGTCAGCAGGCGATCGAAGAAGCCCGGCGCGCCGCCCAACCGCGTTCCCGCGCCGGCCTTGCCCTCGGATGAGTATTTTCCAGTCAGCAGCCCGCCCGCCAGGGGGCTGAAGGCGACATAGCGCAGGCCCTCGGCCCGGCACAGCGGAATCACCTCGGCCAGATCCGCCGTTTCCAGCCGATTGAACCCGTTCTGGACATGGGTGAATGCCTGCCGGAGCGACCCGCTGGTCAGGGCCAGGACGGCGTTCAGATCGTCGGCCGTTGCGTTGGAAACGCCGAATCTGGCGATCTTTCCCGCCGCCAGCGCCCGGTCCAGCGCCTCCAGGGTCTCCTCCAGCGGCGTCAGGGGGTCGAACTCGTGCAGGTAGTAGAGGTCAATGCGGTCGATCCCCAGGCGGCGCAGCGACTGATCGAGGTGATAGGCGACCTGGGCGCGGCTGAGCGGCCGCTCGCCCGCCGGACAGCCGTTGGGGTTGCCGACCTTGGTGGCGATCTCGATCCGGGAGCGAAAGTCGGGTCCCTGGTCTTTCAGCCAGGCGCCAAGCACGGTCTCGCTGACGCCGCCGCCATAGGTGTTGGCGGTGTCGAAGCGCGTGAAGCCAATCGCGCGCGCCTGGTCCAGCAACGCCAGGGCTCGTTCCCGGCCGTCACCCTTGTCCCGCAGGGTTGGAGATGAGCCCAGCCCGCCGAAGTTGCCGCAGCCGAAGATCACCCGGTTCAGTTCGTCCGCCCGGATCATGGCTCAGAATGGGTCCTGGCCATTGAGGATCGCGCCCAGCTTCGAGGCGTCGATATTGCCGCCGGAGATGATGCAGACGATGTCGCCTTCGCCCGCCCGGCCGGACATCGCCGCGGCCAGGGCGGCGGCTCCGGCCCCTTCGGTGATGATATGGTGCTTGACG
>JANYFU010000410.1 GCA_025359665.1 Caulobacteraceae bacterium | reverse complement strand
AGGCCGATTTCAGGGAACTGCGTACCGATGGTCCGGCCACCACGCTCGAACACCCGGAAATTGTCGCCTGGCGGGTCAACCTGCCAGGTCGGCAGCGGGTAGAGCACCGAGAGGGCGCCACGCGCCTTTTCCGCATCCGTCACTGTTCCAGGTTTCGACCCCGGCGCCGTGCCTGGCGACAGCAACTTCGCGGGTTCGCCCTTGTCTGTGTAGGCCTCGCCAAGAACGTAGTGCTTATAGGGCAAGATGCCGTTGTTATAGGACGCACCGCCAAACAGCATCGCGCCGGTCGACATGATCGATCGCTCGCTGACTTGAATCTGCGCCAGGTGGCAGCCGCCGCACGACAAGCGCGCCACGCGATAGTCCGACGGATTGACGAAACGCACGAACTCCGGCGCCTCGCGGTTTAACAGGGTGTAGCTTTCCTTGGGTTTGGCCGAATGGGGGAAGCCCCAGGCCTTGGGGAAGCGCGGCAGAACGTGGGCCTGATCGCGCAGCCTGGCATATTGAGAATCAGTCTTGGCGAGGCCGGCCGGCGCCGTCACCGAGGCGTTGCCGCCATGGCAATCGACACATCCAAGAACCACCGCCTTGGACTTGTGCATCGTCCAGGTGTCGGACGACGTGTGACAGCTCTTGCAGCCGGCGCTCTTGGCCTCTGCCTGTTCCACGGTCTCGCCGGTCGGCGCGGCCGGCGCGGTCACATAGTGACGCTCGACAGGCTTTTCCTCATCGTTGGCGGCGACCGCCCATGGCAAGATCACCACCAGCGCGACCAACGCCAGAACCCAGGATACCCACGATTTCATCACGCGTTTCGTGGCCCCGCTCCCCTAGAAAGCCAATACGGTGTTCAGCAGAATAGAGTAGAATACCGAGTCATGCCCCACCGACGTGAACAGATCGTTGAACCCCGCGCCGGGCTCGAAGATCGCGCCCGACAACCGGAAAATAATATTCTGGGTCATTCGCGGGCGCCAGATGGTCGAGACCGAATAATCCCAGCCCAGGTCATTCGAGACTGTTCCCTGCTGGCGCAAGGCCTTGATCACATTAGTGTCGGCGAACCAAACGTGGTTAATGTTGGTTGTAATCCGCAGTTGCGGAAGCACGTCGAAATCCGCGCCCACGCCCAACAGTGCCGTGCCAGGATTGTTGAAATTCGACTGACCCTCATCCTTTGAAGACCGCAGATCCAGAAGAATGCCGTTGGGGCCGTTGAGGCCCACGCCGCCGCCACCGATAAAGGGGATCGACTGGCGGACGAAATAGCTGGCGTCAGCGCCCGCGAATTGCGGATTCTCCATGATCGAGTCGAAGCCAGTCTCGGTGTGGCCGCGTGGATCATGGTTGCCGGAAGCGTAAAGACCCGACAGGCGAACCCGGAACCAGTCGAAGTCGTAGCTGGGCTCGGCCGCGGCGAACCATGCCCTGATATCGGACGGTTTGCCGGTGAAGATGTTGTTGCGATCCTGACCCAGAGCCAGATAGGTCGAGGCCGTAATATTGAACCGACCGATATGGCCATCGGCGTTATAGCCGAGGTAGACCACATCGTAGTCGCGCGCCCGATCATTGCCAATGATGGCGGGGATCACCGGAAAGCCATTTTTGTTGAAGACGACGTCATCGCCTTCGCGGCTGGCGTTGTAGACCACCGTCAGTTGGGAGGTGAGGCCTGGAAACGGGAAGTCCTGGCGATAGACATTGGCGATCGCGACATAGTCCTTGCGCGGCGCCTGGGTGACGTCGTTGAGGCCGGAATTGGTGTCCTTCACCAGCCGGTCGAAGAACGCCAGATTGTACTGCCACCGGTTGCCGTCGCGGTCGCCGAACAGGCGGATACCCAGCTGGCTGTCCTGGAACAGAAAGCCCCGAAAGTCGGTGGTGAACGGCTGGATGCCAATCCGCACCGCGTCGAAGTCATAGCGATCCGAGACATTGCGCAGGTGCCGCTCGACGAAGAATTCCTGAAGGCCGACGAAACCGTCGATGCGCTCAAGCCCTCTGCTGGGATTGACCGATAACAACTGACGCTCTGAAGCCGAGGCGAAATTGAAATTGAACGCCACCGAGACCGTGAAGTCCCACTCCGATGGCTTGAAGGCGGTTGAGCCTTTAATCAGCGAGGCGCCGGCGATGAAGGTTTGCGAAAGGCCGAGACTGTTCGACCGGCCGAAGGCGTCGAGCGTGCCTGGACGCTCGGTTGATTGAGGGGTGATGCCGGTGGGAAAGGATCGCGGCTCGACGACCGTGTCGGAGATACCGTTCAGAACCAGGAACCAGTCTTCGGTTCCCTTCAATGGCCGGTCGCCTTTCAGCGTATTCTGGTTGTAGGGATCAAATCGCCGAGGGTGCACCAACCCAAGGGCGGCTGACAGACGCCATCGATCGGGCACCGGAATCTGATCTGTCGGAAACGAACTTGCCTGGGGCGGCAGTACGGCGCCGGGGTTGGTCTGTACAAAGGCCGGAGGATAGGATGGTTGCAAACCAGGCCGCTGCCTGCCCTCGATCAGTTCAGGGTCCTTGGCCGGCGGGACCTGTTCAATCACTGGTGTGACGGATGGGAACTTCTCGTGAGCAGGCGCCGGATCGGCGGCGAGGGCCAAGCTCGGCCCAAGAACCGCAACCGAAGCCAGCAGGAACGTTGCGAGCCTCATCGGTTATTTGCCCGAACAGGCGTCTTGAACGTGGGACGTTACGAACGGATCAGGCGGACAACTGACATAGAGAACTCGATTGGCCCCGCCCCCTTGGCTAATCACTAGCTGGTCGGCGCGAATCGCCACCGGCGCGTTACCGATCGTGCCGAGTGCGTTGTGGGCGCCGTCCGCACCCAGAAAGCCGATCATATCGTCCTGAGTCGTGCCGTCACCCGAGACGCCGATCGCCCCGACCAGCACGCCGTTGCGATAGATCGGCTCTCCCCCGGCGAAGATCTGAATCCCGTTCTGGAGGCGGTTCTGGCCGGCGGTGACGTTCGGCACAAAGGTGCAGCGACTATCCGGGGCGCCCAGCAAGGCATGAATGAGATTGGTGTCCACCAGCGCCGTCTGCAGGCCGGTGGCGAACACGCTCCAGTTCGCCGGCGGCCGCGACAGTGGCCCCGGAGCGCCATTAACCTGCCCATCGGGAAACCTTGGCCGGGAAAAGCCGGCGATGGCGCGATCCGTGAAGGCGGTCTTGCCGGTAAAGGCGCTCGGGTCGCCCAGGAAAGCCTGCATGGCGATCACGAAGTTCTTGATATCCTGGCTTCGGGTTAGCGTGGCGCTATCCGGGTTGGGACCAGGATCGGCGTTGTTCATCAGGTCAGAGGCGGCGGACGGATGTGAAAAGAAGTTGGCCGTGCGCGCCTTTTGCAGGGCGACATCGATGCCGAAAATCGGGGCATCGGGAGCCCGGACCAGACCGAGAGGCACGCCCTTGGTGTCCACCACGGTAATGCTGACCTGGGCGCGACTGTCGAGCGGACTGCGAATCTGGGCGCGGGCGTTACTCATGATCGTGAAGGCGTTCTGCAGCACCGATTGAACCTCGGTCGCTGACAGCGGCGCGGCGCCGCTTGGAGAATCGGTGCCGCCGATCACCGGGAACCTATTGGCGCCGGCGCCATCAGTCAGAATATAGGCGTCGGGATTGCTGAACTCCGCCGTTGTCGACTTACGTATTCCGGACGATTCCGAGCCATAGGCCTGACCGGCGAGGATCGTCGGGTTCGGATAGAAGGCAAGCACTGGGATCAGGGCGCCGACACCAGCGCCTAGAGTATCAAAGCCCGGCGCGGCCCCGGGCGAGGATTTCAGGATCGCCTTGGTCGCCACCGTATAGATCAGGGAATTGCCACCGGCAGTGATGAAGTCGGCGGTGACGCCTGTGGGCGGATCGAATCCCACTGTGCCGGCCAGAGCGATTGCTTCCTCACCGACCTGGGTCGGATTGTTGGTCGTTACGTCCGGGTCGAGGCTGTAGTCACTGTTGGTCTTGACACCGATACCGCCAACCAGAACGCCATTTTTGTACAGCGGGAAGCCGCCCGGATCAGCCGAAAGGCCAAGCGGCGACGGGTGTGGACCGATCGGCTTGCCGAGCGCGGGAATCTCCAGGTCCGAGCAAGGCAGCTGGCTGAACTGAACGCCGAACAGTGGGCCACTCCCCAGGCCGACGGTGGCGGGATTTGGCGGGAAAGTGTCCTGGACGATCTCGCTGGCGGTACGGGTGGAGAAGGCGTTGCCGCCCGACGACAGGTAGGCGCCGGTTATGGCTTTGGCGATCGCGCCGAGCGCCGCGGGAGACCCCAGAAGAGTGCGAATTTCCCTCGGCCCCGGAGCCCCGGCCGTCGTCGAGGGCGTGATCAGGACGCCCTGGATATCAGACTCGCCGCCATTGGGAGGCGTGTAGCCAGGCCCATGCCTGATTAATAGCGTCGTGGGCGCACCGGTCATCTGGTAGACGGCCAGGACGTTGCCGACCCGATCAGTCACGGAAATCACCGCCGGTGTCCCGCGCGCCTGCGCCTCGGCCACCGACTGGGCGATCACCTGTTTCACATCCGTGACGCTCAAAGCCAATTGAGCCGGGGCGGTAAACACACTGACAGGTGTCGTCGGCGGCGTAGGCGTGGGGCTGCTCCCGCCACCTCCGCCGCAACCGGCAAGCGCAAGGGCCAGACTGGCGACGACCGCCAGAATGGGATTAGCGCGCGCCATCAGCGAAGCGCCCTGACCGTCGCGGCGATGCGGCTTATCGAGCCCCGAAATTCCGCGGGACGATATGCGTTGGGGTCACTAACCGCTCTATAGGCGCGATCGATATCAGGACGCATGGCGGCGGCCTTGGCGCGGTCGACCTGACCGGCGGTCACCAGCGCGTTGAGTAGAGTGTCGATAGCCATTACCGACTGGGCGCTACCGGTGTAGTCTGTATAACGCTCGGCCTGCGCGTTCCCCACCACCTGACCCAGGATCGCGAGCGTCTCGTCACGGGTGAAATCGTGACTGGAGAAGGTGGTCGAGAGCGCCTTCGCGGAGCCGGCCAGTTGAGCGCCAGCGCGAACCGCGGCGGCGCGGTCGGTAGTCAGGGCCTTGTGGAAGGCGCGGCTGTTGGCTTCGAAAGTCGAGGCCAATTTTGGCGCCGTTACCTTCGCCGCCGCCGACAGCATGATCATGTTCTCATCGTTGTAGGGCGGCATGCCGCCTAGGATCGGCCTGCCAGGGTTTACGATCGCGGTCGGCCGGGCCTTGGGATCATCGGATATCGCGCGATGACAGCTGTGGCAGTCGAAGAAGTAGAATTCAGGGAACGCCCCTTCCTGACCATGGCGGGAGTCGCCAAACAGGGTCAGTGAGCGCTCGAGCGCCATGGCCTGGCCAACAGCCCACAGCTTCACCCCCGAGGGGATCGGTTTGCGGCCAGCATAGTTCTCGCCCAGGTCGTAATGCTTCTGAAGCGTGCTGAACAAGTCGAGTTCAAAGGCGATCCGGGGATGCCCAGCCGACATGATCTCATGGGTTACGAACTGTCCCTTGGCCGAGCCGCCGAAGTGACAGTCTAGGCAAACCCCGGCGCGGGCCTTGGCGTCTTCGAGCGGGATCATGCCTCTGGCCACGCTGTCAGAGTGTTTTACGCCCGCGGCATAGTGGCTGGCCAGCCAACCGCCGGAGCCGCCATGACAGGCCTCACAACCCACCCCGTCGGATCGCTGAAAAGACTCGCCGCGCATCGCCGCGGGCTCGGAATGGCATCCAAGACAAGCCGGCGCGTCCTGAGCCCGACCGAGACCGAGTCTTGTGGCTATGGCTTGAGCGCGCGGTTGTGTTAGCACACGCCAAGCCCTGCTGTGGGCGCCCGCGGGACCGGTGTCGTCCTGCAAGGTCAGAATTTCGTTGTGGCGAATGTCTGGCGGGGTGGCGACTTGCCGGCCATGGCAAGCTGATCCGCCGCAGGACGCCACGCCTTCGTGGACATGCATCTGGCCGGCGTCGGCCGATATCGCGGCGATCGGAAAACCCAGGGCGCCGAGCCCAAGAACGAGCAAGGCCAAACCGGCCCATAGCCGTTCTAACCAACCCCCTCTATTCAGAAATGCAACCGACGTCCCCACCCGCACGCCCCCGGCAGATCCAGCCCTTTTTGACCGGACGTTGCCCTCAACTATCAGCAATCGTCAGCTTTCGGAAGCCGCTGTCTAGTCCCTCATTGCGGTTTGGCCACCGAACAGTCCAATTATCGCGCACGCCGCCTCGGCGCGGCGC
The DNA here is from genome assembly GCA_025359665.1 of Caulobacteraceae bacterium. Classification (GTDB taxonomy): domain Bacteria; phylum Pseudomonadota; class Alphaproteobacteria; order Caulobacterales; family Caulobacteraceae; genus Acaudatibacter. The sequence continues at coordinate 29,400 of JANYFU010000410.1, read as the reverse complement.
TGAGGCGATGGACAGGCGGGGCGATCCAGGCTCAAGTACCGACGTGAGTTTGCGTTTTCGGCGGCACCATCGAGGGGGCGCGGTGAGAAGATTCGTTTTGCTTGTGGTCAGCGCCACGGCGATAGCGTGCGCCGCGGGGTGCGCCACGCAGATGCCGGCGCCTCCAAAGACGCAGGCCGTGAACCCGAAGCCAGTGGCGGCGGGGCCTGGACCCGAAAAGACCACTGAAGCCAAGGTTCTGCCGCCAGGCCTGGACCCTTCGGTCAACCCCGATCCCTATCCGTCCACCTATCGGCCCTTGCCGTCCGCCACGACAGCGATCGTCAACGCCCGCATTCTGTCTCCAGGCGCGCCGGAGATCCGTCAAGGCGGGCTGGTTATGAATGGTGGTAAGATCGCCGCTGTCGGCGCCGACGTCAAACCGCCGCCCGGCGCCACGATCATCGACGCCCATGGCCGCGTGCTCACGCCGGGCATCATCGATCCGCACTCCCACCTGGGCGTCTATCCCTCCCCTGGGGTCGAAGCGATGTCGGACGGCAACGAAGCGACCGATCCCAACACGGCCCAGGTCTGGTCCGAGCACTCGGTGTGGCCGCAGGATCCAGGCTTCGCCCATGCTCTGGCCGGCGGCGTCACGACCCTGGAAATCCTGCCCGGATCGGCGAACCTGTTCGGCGGCAGGTCGGTGGTCTTGAAGAATGTCGCCGCGACGACGGTCCAAGCGATGAAATTTCCAGGCGCGCCCTATGATCTGAAAATGGCCTGCGGCGAAAACCCCAAGCGGGTCTACGGCGGCAAGGGCCGCGCACCCTCGACCAACATGGGCAATGTGGCCGGCTATCGGGCCGCCTGGATCGCCGCCCGCGACTATCAGCGCAAATGGGACGACTACCGCGCCAAGGTCGCCAAGGGCGAAAAAGCCGACGCCCCGCTGCGCAACCTTCAGCTCGATACGCTCAGTGGGGTTCTGAGGGGCGAGATTCGCATTCAGAACCACTGCTATCGCGCCGATGAAATGGCCCAGATGATCGACATCTCGCATGAGTTCGGCTTCCACATCGCCGCCTTCCACCACGCCTCGGAGAGCTACAAGATCGCCGACCTGCTGCGGCGCGAGGGAATCTGTTCAGTGACCTGGGCCGAGTGGTGGGGCTTCAAGATGGAGTCCTTCGACGGCATCGAGGAGAATGTCGCCATGCTGCAGCGCGCCGGCGCCTGCGCGACCCTGTCCTCCGACGACGAGAACCTGGTGCAGCATCTGAATGTGGAAGCCGCTCTAGCCATGGCGGCGGGCAACCGCGCCGGCCTCAATATCACCCGGCCCGAGGCGATCGGCTGGATAACGCTCAATCCCGCCAAGGCGCTGGGCATAGACGCCAAGACCGGCTCGTTGGAGGTGGGAAAGATGGCGGATGTGGTGCTTTGGAGCGCCGATCCGTTCAGCGTCTACGCCATTCCCGATCAGGTCTATATCGACGGCGGCCTCGCCTGGGACGCTCACGACCCAGCTTACCAGCCCAAGTCCGATTTCATGCTCGGCCAGCCCGCCGTCGGAGGTCAACGCTGATGGCGCGGCTCCTTGCCCCGGTCCTGGTGATGCTGGGGCTCGCCGCTCCTCCGGCGATAGCCCTGGCCGAGACAGTGGCCATCACCAATGCCCACATCTATTCGATGGGTCCGTCCGGCGAGATCGCATCCGGCGTGGTGGTCGTATCCGGCGGTCGGATCACCGCGGTCGGCGCCTCGGCGCGAATCCCCGACGGAGCTCGGATCATCGACGCCCACGGCGATGTCGTGACCCCAGGTTTGGTGGCCACCAACACCCCCCTCTCCACGGTAGAGATCGCCGAGGGCGTCGAGGAGACCAATGACAACGCCACCGCCAGCGGCGTGATCAGCGCCGCATTCGACGTTCAATATGCCGTGAATCCCAATTCTGTTCTGATCCCTATCGCTCGCCTCGGCGGTGTCACCGACGCCGTGATCACCCCCACGCTGAGCGGGCGGCATGAGCGCAAGAACATGATCTTCGCTGGCCAGGCGGCGGTTATTCATCTGGGCCAGGGGCCGGACCTGTTGGAAAAGACCCATGCTGGCATGGTGCTGGTGATGGGCGAGGACGGTGCGCGCATCGCCGGCGGCTCCCGTGCCGCGGAGTTCGTCCTGCTGGCCGGACTTGTTGAGGATGTGCGCGCCTATGTTCACAATTTGGCCAACTACGACCTCGGTCACAGCCGCGCCTACGGGTTGTCCCGCCAGGATCTGGAGGCCTTGATCCCGGTCGTCGAGGGTCGCGAGCCGCTGATGATCAGCGTCCACCGAGCCGCCGATATCCGCCAGGTTCTGAGGCTGGCCAAGGATCAGAAACTGAAAATCATCCTCGAAGGCGCCGAGGAGGCCTGGAGCCTGGCTCCGGAAATCGCCGCCGCCCAGGTACCAGTGCTTCTGAGCGGCTATGCCGACCTGCCCCAGAGCTTCGACATGATCGGTTCGACGCTTGAGAACGCGGCCCGTCTGAACGCCGCCGGGGTTCTGATCGGCATCGAGAACCCGCCGATTTATGAAGGCGGACGAACCCCGCGCATCGACGCCGGTAGGGCGGTCGCTCACGGCCTGCCGTTCGCCGCGGCCCTGGCCTCGATCACCATCAATCCAGCCCGAATCTGGGGGGTGGCTGATCGCATCGGCTCTCTGGAACCCGGCAAGGACGCCGACATCGTGATCTGGAGTGGGGATCCTCTAGAACCCATGAGCGCCCCCACCGCGATCATGATCAAAGGTGTGGAACAACCCTTGCGCAGCCGTGACCTGGATCTGCGCGATCGCTACCTGCACCCGACGGATCTACCTCCCGCTTATCATTGAAGAGGGCAGGAAATTCGCTAAGCCGGAGAAAACGCACCGCGTCGTTCTTCTCGACGGCGGCGCGGAAACCGAAGGAAACGTCTGATGACCGATGAAGCTCTGATCCTTGCCGATGATCCGGCGCCCCATGTGCGCCGCCTGACCCTGAACCGCCCCGCCAAGCGCAACGCTCTTTCAAACCCTCTGCGCGGCGAATTGTTCGCGGCTCTGGAAGCGGCTGATCGGGATTCCGAGGTACGGGTGATCGTGATCCGCGGGGCCGGGACCTGCTTCTCTTCCGGCTACGACCTGGCGGGCGTGGGACGCCTGCCCTTCCACACCGCCGGAAACCAGGGCCAGTGGGCGCGGCATGTGGTGGAAGGGTGTTTTCGCATGTGGGACCTGGCCAAGCCGATCATCGCGCAGGTGCACGGCTGGTGCCTGGCCGGTGGCAGCGAACTCGCCTTCGCCTGCGACCTCGTCTACGTCGCCGATGACGCCCAGATCGGCTATCCGGCCGTGCGCACCATGTCGCCCCCCGACAACCAGTACCACGCCTGGATCATGGGCATGCGGGCGGCCATGGAGCTGATGCTGACCGGGGATTCGATCACTGGCCTGGAGGCCGTGCGCCTGGGCTACGCCAATCGGGCCTGGCCGCTGGAACAGCTGGAGGCCGAGACCCTGGCCATGGCCTGCCGCATCGCCAAGGTCGACCCGGAGTTGGCCCAGCTCAACAAGCGCCTGGTTCACCGGCAGATGGAGGCGATGGGCATGCGCGCCGGCCTGCGCGCCGGTACCGATTTGCATGCGCTGGGCTGGCATACCGACGCGTCGCGAGAGTATATGGGCAAGTTCCGCGAAGGGGTGAAGGCGGCGCTGGACGCGCGGGATTCTACCTTCGGCGACTATCGGACGGGCGCGAAGACGGAAGGCTGAGGGATCCATGGCCGTGGGCTATGTCGAACGCGTCCTTCAACTCGGAGAGACCATCGCCTACCGGGGAAAACTGCATTGGATGCTGATGGCGCCGGGCATAGCCCTGACCGTGATTTCCGGTTCCCTGAGCATCGTGGCGGCGGTTAAGGCGACGGCGGATCTGCGCATGGGGTTGCTGGGGGTCTCTCTCGTCCTTTTCCTGATCGGCGGGACGATGTTGCTGCGGGCCTGGCTGCGGCGGCTTTCCACCGAGATCATCGTCACCAACCGCCGGATCATTCTGAAGACGGGCCTGATCGGGCGCAACTCCATCGAGATGAACCTCGACAAGGTCGAGAGCGTGATGGTCAACCAGGGGATCGTGGGCCGAATTCTGGACTATGGCACAATCATCATCCGGGGTGTCGGGTCCGGTCTTGAGCCGATCGCAGATGTCGCCGCGCCGTTGGAATTCCACCGGCAAGTCAACGGCGGAAGCTGATCCGCCACGGAAAATCTACCGTCGCGGTTCGCGCCCGCGGACCTGGTCGAAGCCTTCCTTGATCCGCGCGAACCGGGCCTCGATGAACGGCTCGAACTCATTGTCGGTAAAGATATAGGGCCAGTCGTTCTCAACGCCCTCGCGCACCAGTTCGCCGACATAGAGCGGGTCGATACCGCCCGCGATCCGGTCGCGGATCATCTTCAACGCCTCCGGGGCCGGGCCCGCGGCCGGACTGGCGTCGGTGACGCCCGCGAACCGGTCGGGAAGGTTACGGGTCGAGTCGATAATCTGGGTGCGGATGAATCCGGGACACAGGACGGAGACCCTGATTCCCCTGGGTCCAAGCTCGTTACGCAGCCCTTCGGACAGGGCGACCACACCGTATTTGGTCACATTGTAAGGACCGCCGTTACCGGAGATCATGCCGGCGATCGAGGCCGTGTTGACGAACTGTCCACCCTCGCCATGGCTTTCCATCAATGGACCGAAGATTTCCACGCCCCAGATCACCGCCATGAGATTGACCCCGATGGTCCAGTTCCAGGACGCGTCGGTCCAGGCCCCATAGCCACCGCCACCCGTAACTCCCGCATTGTTCACCACGATATGAACCTTGCCATAGCGAGCGATCACCGCGGCCGCCGCGGCCTGGAGTTCGGACTTCAACGAAACATCGGCCAGCACGCCATCAACGTCGGCATTGGTCAGTTTCAACCCCTCGACCGCTTTGGCCAGCGCCGCCTGCTCGATATCGCAGAGCATCACCTTAACCCCCGCCTGAGCCAAGGCCGTGGCGACGCCAAGGCCAATGCCCGAAGCAGCCCCGGTCACGAAGGCGACTTTGCCAGCCAAGTCTTTCATAGGGTTTCCTCTCTCGCGAGCCTCTAGGGGCCATCCGAGACGAAGGCTAACGTGGTGACGGTCAAAAGACCATCCAATCGAGCAACGCCTCAGATTTCGAACCTCACGCCCTGGGCCAGAGGCAGTGAGGATCCGTAGTTCACCGTATTGGTCGCCCGGCGCATATAGGCCCTCCAGGAATCCGAACCGGCCTCGCGGCCCCCACCGGTTTCCTTCTCGCCGCCGAAAGCTCCGCCGATCTCGGCGCCCGAGGGGCCGATATTGACGTTGGCGATGCCGCAGTCCGAACCCACCGCCGAACAGAAACGCTCGGCTTCACGCACGTCGTTGGTGAAGATCGACGATGACAAGCCCTGAGGCGCGTCATTGTTCAGAGCTATCGCTTCATCAAGGCTGGAGAAGCGCAACACATATAGTATTGGCGCGAAAGTCTCGCGCAGCACCACGGCGGTCTGGCCGGGCATCTCAACAAGGGCAGGGCGCAAATAGATTCCCTCCCCCGGCCCGGCGACCCGCTCGCCGCCATGCACCCTGCCCCCTTGGGCCGTGGCGTCGGTCAAGGCTCGGTCCATCGCCGCGTGAGAGGCCGCGTCGATCAGCGGCCCGATCAGTGTGTCGGCCTCGCGAGGATCGCCAATACGCACGGAGGCGTAGGCGGCCTTCAGACGGGGTAAAAGCGCATCATAGATACTGTCGTGCACGAACAATCGACGCAGGGTGGTGCAGCGTTGGCCGGCCGTGCCCATGGCCGAGAAAGCCGCGCCCCGCAGGGTAAGATCCAGATCGGCGGATGGGCAGACGATAGCGGCGTTGTTGCCGCCCAACTCCAGCAGAGCCCGGGCGAACCGGGCGGCCAGAACAGGCGCGACGACCCGGCCCATGGCGGTGGAGCCAGTGGCCGAGACCAGCCGGACGAGCGGGTTGGCCACGAGAGCCTCGCCGACCTCACGACCGCCGATCAGCACCTTGGAAAGACCCGTCGGAATGTCACCGAACCTCCGCGCGGCCCGTTCGAACAACGCCTGCACCGCCAATGCGGTCAGAGGCGTCTTCTCCGAAGGCTTCCAGACGACCGCATCGCCGCAAACCAGGGCCAGGGCCGCGTTCCAGGACCAGACCGCGACCGGGAAATTGAACGCTGAAATCACGCCAACCACGCCCAGCGGATGCCAGGTTTCCATCATCCGATGATCCGGCCGCTCCGTGGCGATGGTCAGGCCGAACAGCTGCCGCGACAAGCCTACCGCATAGTCGCAGATGTCGATCATTTCCTGAACCTCGCCGAGGCCTTCGGAAAGTGTCTTGCCCGCTTCGATCGTCACCAGCAGGCCTAGATCGCTCTTGGCCGCCCGCAACTCCTCGCCGAGCAATCTTACGAGTTCGCCTCGCCGCGGGGCCGGAACCGCCCGCCAGGTCAGGAACGCCTGATGGGCCGCCTCGATGGCGCGGACGCAGTCCGCCTCGCCGGCGTCATGCACCGTGGCGACGATTTCGCTGGTAATCGGCGAGGCCACGGGCCGGTCGCCATGGCTGAACGCCGCGCTTTCGACGCCCATACGCCCCAGCAAGGCGGCGGTCTCATCGCTAAGGCGAGCCCCGCCGCTCATGCGACCGCTCCCACCACGGACATCCGCGCCGGCGCGCCGGTTTCGGCCATCGTATAGGCCGCGCCGAAACGGTTGGCGATAAAGTCGTTCAGGGTGATTTCCTCTTGGCGAACAAAGCCAACCGCGCGCAGAGCGCCGTCGGCGAGCATATCTAATACCGCGCAGATCGCCGAGGCGGTCGTGATTTGAATGGCGCTGACCACTCGGCCACCCATTTCGCGGGCGTAGATCTTGTTGGCGTAGGTTTCCTGGACCAGGTGACCGCCCTTCAGGCCCGAGACGGTCACGAACACGATCACCACGTCCTGCAATGTGGCCGGGACGGAGTTTTCCAGAATATCTTTCAGCAGGTCGCGACGGTCACGTAGCCGAAGGTCGTTGAGCAGAGCCTTCATGATCGCGGCGTGCCCTGGATAGCGGATAGTACGGTAATTCAGGTTACGCACCTTTCCCTCCAGAGTCTCACAAAGCGTGCCCAGGCCCCCCGACGTGTTGAAGGCTTCATATGTGACTCCATCCAGGGAAAAGGCTTCCAGCTCTTCCAGCGCCCGGGTCTGGCGCGGCAGGCCATCGACGATGGCCTCGCAAGGTTCGCAATACTCATTGATCACGCCGTCGGTGGACCAGGTCAGGTTATAATTCAGGGCATTGGACGGATATTTCGGCAGGGCGCCGACCCGCAGCCGCACATCATGCAATGTGTCAAAGTGCTGGGCCAAATCGGCCGCCACGATGGAGATGAACCCTGGCGCCAGGCCGCATTGGGGAATGAAGGCCGTGGTGGCGTCGGCGGCCAAGGCTTTGACCTTGCGCGTGGAGGCGACGTCCTCGGTCAGGTCCAGATAGTGGGCGCCCGCCACCTTGGCGGCCTCCGCCACGTGAAAAGTCAAATGGTAAGGCGCAGCGCTCAGCACGGCGAACTTGCCGGACAAAAGAGCGCGAAGGGCCGGGCCATCCGTGACGTCCAGGACAGCGTGATCCACGCGGGCTTGATCGCCTAGAGCCGCTAGCTGTTCGGCGGACTGATCGGCCACGGTGATCCGGTAATCACCGGTTTCGCTTAGCAGGCTGGCTATGGTCGAACCGATGTGGCCCGCGCCGATGACGACGACGTGTTTCATAAATTGAGCTCCCGCATGTTTGGCGACGACTCAGGATGACACCAGGCTCCGTCGTTTTCCATTGCAAGACCGACGAAACGCCGATCTAATTACGGCAAATTGCCGAGTCATTTAAACATATGGACGACATAGACCTTCGCCTTATAGACGCTCTGCGCGAAGACGCTCGCGCTCCGACGGCAGCGCTGGCGCGGACCCTGGGCCTGTCGCGCACCACCGTGCAGAGCCGCCTTGAACGGCTGGAGCGCCAGGGCGTGATCGCCGGATATACCGTGCGCTTGTCCGATGCCCACGAGCGCGGACAAATCCACGCCTATGTGATGATGACGGTGTCGCACAAACAGGCGGCCGCCGTCACATCGGCGGTTCGCCGCTTGTCCGCCGTGCGATCGCTACAATCAGTAAGTGGCCCGTTCGACCTTATCGCCCGCGCCGTTACGCCCACCGTCAACGACATGGACGCTCTGATCGACGCCCTTGGCGCAATCGACGGTGTGGAAAGGACGACATCATCGATCGTGCTGTCCACCAAGATCGACCGCTGAAAGCTGATTGAGGCCTAAGCCCTTCGGCGATCAACCATGTCATAGGCCCCAGCCAGATTCTCGCAGGCCATGCGCAGAATTGCGCCCTGAGCATCGGACAGTCCTTCGCCTGTTTCCCGCTTTACCACGGCGCGCCAGTCGCTGGCGCGGCCAAGGACCACCTCCGGTTCGCAAAGCGCCGCGAGTAGACGGGCGTTGGCCGCGCCGGCGAGCGACAAGACCAGTTCGATCCGCGCGCCGGCACGGCGGCGGGATTCGCTGAAACCTTCGGTATCGGGAGAGCGATCAACCCTTGGAGCGAACGCCACGCTCCCGTTCGCGGTCCTGTGCAGGCAGGCGATGTCGTCTTGCAATCGACGAACCGCATTCACCGCGGACGGGCTTAGACGGCCGCGGCCACTCATCAGATCGAATATGTCCTGGCGACGGGCGCGTAAGATCCTTCCGGATTGGTCCGTCGCGGTCTCCACATCCTTGTTGGCGGAAAGACGAAGCATTTCGTTATCCAAGCCCCAATTCGCGGGGTCGCGCCCGGAGGCTCGCTCAGCCGCGCGCCGGCGGACTATTTCCATTGGGTCGGAAGGTCGGATGGCCTTGTGTTTGCGGGTCATGGCCTTTGCTCCAGAAAACGCATCATATTTTTCTCAAACTGCGCGGCCGACGTGACCCTTGGACCTCGCATCACATCAACATGAGCCCCGCAGTAGCGAGCCTCTCCAGAAGGGTTGCAACAGGAGATCGTCGCCTTTCCCTCGCCACCCACCGGAAAGGCGCACTCACCATCGACACGAGTCAGCCAGTGCCGGGCGGCCAAGGGAATTATGGATAGGGTGGAGAGGGATGGTGGATTTGTCATTCCCAATATTTGCGTATTGCAATTGATTTGTAAAGTGAAAAAATTGCAAATTGCGTGATGCGTCGCGCGCCAAATATTTGCATAATGCGTTATGTTTCGAGCCTCAGATCGATAGCCGCCAACTCAACGACAAGAACGCCTCCGCTTGATTTGGAGAGCGCATAGCCGTTCCATTGGCCATCTATCGTCAGCTTTGATCAATTTACAGCGCGGAAGGTAAACCCGATGGCCAGAGTACCCGAGAAGAATTTTCTTCGCGCTTGGCGCGAATATCGTCGCATGACTCAAGGTCATTTAGCCGAGGCCGTCGACACAACTGGCGCGGTAATCAGCTTACTTGAGTCGGGACAGCGAGGGCTGTCCGACAAGTGGCTGCGGCGGCTAGCGCCGGTTTTGGGCACGACGCCTGGCCACCTGCTGGATGTCAACCCGAATGAGGCTTCGAGCGACATTCTCGATATCTGGGCCACCGTGCCCGAGGACAAGCGAGACCTGGCTCGCGAGGTCCTGAAAACCTTCGGTAATAACGTTCGGCCGCTACCAACGAGCCCGAAGACACCATCGCCGCCAGACGAGCCCAAGAAATCCGACGCCACCCGCGGCCGCAAAGGTCCAAAAGGGGTTTAGCTCACCGAAATCGGCGGTCGTCGCCATATGGTGGCCGACAAGCCGAGTCTAAGTTCAGTGCTGGCCGCCAAGGCCCACCATCAGAACGGCTCCGCTAGCGACCCAACGGCGAGGGGCGCCAGCCCGAACGCAATAGGCCGGCCAAACACGCCCACCAATAGGGGGCTCCCGTTCTAGCGAGCCAGAAGGCCAACCAGCGGCGCGGCGTGCAAATGGCCGCCGCTACAGCGATCGCGTCGGGGACCCCGACCACCTCTCAACGCGTGAATGTTGAAATCGCAAACGCGAATTCGGCGGGATCCTGGCGACTTTCCACAGCCGACGACTGTCATACCGCCCAAAGCAAGCCGGTCATCAAGTCGGACTGGCCTTGCCGTGCGCAGCGCTCCAGCCATGGGGCGCACCTCTAGGCCCTATGTTCGCCCCTGAGTCGGCCGCCCCCGCCCCAGGCGGAATATCGTCCAGCGGCTCATGATTGCCGCGACAGATGAGGCTAGGGCTTCGGATTCGACGATGAGCCCCGAGGCGCTGGCCGGAGAGCCAGAAGCCCCGGCAGACGAGCCCCCTCCCCTACGATCGACCTACCATCGACATCGCGCCTCTCCTGAGAACCGCTCAAGCGCCAAGTCCAGAGTGTGTGTGGTCGCGCCGTCCAGCTAAAGCCCGTCCATTTCGACGAGCGGCGCCACGCGGCCGATGGAGGCTCCTGAGACAGGACCAATCGGTCTCCCGAAGGACCGAAGCACCGCCCCTTTTCAAGCGCCGCATTCGCAGCGTCTCGATTTTCTATTCCGCGAATCTAACCGGGGCGGCCCTTTCGCAAGATGGTTCAGGAAGCAAACAACAAAATAATTGCATTATGCAATTTTCCGCGATTGACAATAATATCGCATTATGCAATATTATTGCTCCCGCCCAAAAGAGGCTCCGATATGCAAAGTTCCGACGAGCCGAGGGTGCTATTGGCGGCTCTCGACGCCTCGATCCTCGATTTCCGCGAAGACTGCACCCTAAGGTTCGAAACCGGGGCAATGCTGGCGGATCGCGACATTGGGTTCCTGAGAGTCCTAGCCGAACGGTTGGCGGACGATCTTGTCGCCTGGGCTAGCTTGTTCCGATCAATGGACGTTGCGATCCAGGAACCCTTCGCGCCCTGTCGAGCGAGCCGGCTGATAGTTGAAAGCATTATGGAGGAGGCGCTTACGCCAACGGCCTCGTCCGTGCTGGGGGGCGCCTTGGATATAGCCCTGTCACGCTCATGATCGGCGCGCCCTTTCGGCATATTGCCGGAACGGTTTTAGCCGATCACGGGCCATTAACCCTGGTCGCGGCTCGCGAGCTGGCGAATTTCTACCATTCCGAGGCGCGGTGCTGGTCATCGTCAGACGGCAAGCGATTCCCTTGCATCTGTGAGCAACGCGCGACCGCCTTGCTTGAAGCGGCCGAAGCCGCGGAAAAATGGCGACGCGCCGCGGGCTGGACCAATCCAGAGGCAGCAGACGCTCTGAACTCTCAGCTGTAAGGACTATTGGCGGCGACGGACGCCGTGTAGCCCCGCGCCCGCGTTGGTCGGCAACCCAACGAAGAACAGCGTCGAGATCAGAGCGACACCGCCGATAGCCAGGAAAACAGGTGCGATAGCCGTGGCCGTTAGGTGGCTGGCGTGAGCGTGCGCCATCAACAGACGCAGAAGAGTGGCGGCAAAGCCGATCCCGATGCTCTGCGCCAGCTGTTGCCCCATGGTGGACATCGTCGAGGCGCGGCTCATCTGCGCGGAATCAATGTCTGCGAACGCCATCCCGTTGAGGCTGGTGAATTGCAGCGATCGAAAGAAGCCGCCAGTCAGCAACGTGCCATAGACTACCCAATGGGGCGTCGCCGGGTTGAAAAGAGCGTAGGCCATGAATGTAAAAGCCACGATCACGGAATTGACACTCAACGTCAGTTTAAACCCGAAGCGGGCCAAAATTGGCGGCGCGCAGGTCTTCATGACCAGAGCCGCGGCGGCGCTGGCGAAAGTCATCAGCCCCGCCTGAAGGGCGGATAGTCCGAGGGCGACCTGCAGCAGCAGCGCCAGCAGAAAGGGCGAGGCGCCCATTCCCATGCGCATGAACGCCCCGCCGACAACGGACGCCGTAAAGGTTCGGATCTTCAGCAAGTCCAAGTCGAGTATGGCGTGCTCGACGCGACGCGCATGCCATACGTAGGCGGCCAGGCACAGGCCCCCGACACCCATCATCGCCGCCACCACCCAGGCGGGCAGGCCGTCACGACCAAGATTCTCGAAACCATAGACCACTCCGGCCATGCCCACGCCGGTCAGGATGAGGCCGATCCAATCCAGAGGCCTGACGCCTTCCTCGCGCACGTTTGGAATAAATCGCGTCACTAGAACTACACCGAGAAGCGCTAGGGGCAGGTTGAGAAAGAAAATCCAGCGCCAGGAACCGTAGGTGACGATCAGTCCGCCGATAGGTGGCCCGAGCACCGGCCCCAGAAGAGCCGGCATGGTCAGGACGGACATGGCGCGCACCAGATCATGCTTCGGCGTGGATCGGAGCAGGACCAGACGCCCTACTGGACCCATCATCGCGCCCGCCGCCCCGGCGCAAAACCGCGCCATCAAAAGTTGCGGCAAGGTGCGCGCGAATCCACAGCCAGCGCAGGCCGAAGCATAGCCGACGATCGCGAACAGGAAGACCTTCTTGGCGCCGAACCGGTCAGCCGCCCAACCGCTGATCGGCAGGAAGATCGCGGCGGCTAGAAGATAGACAGTGATGGCCGTGTTGAGATGGACGGGATCCTCCCGCAGCGAGCGCGCCATGGTCGGCAGAGCGTTGGCCAGAACCGTGGCGTTCAGGGTTTGCATCATCAGAGCCGCGCCGATGATGGCCGGGACAAGCGATGAAAATGGCTGCTGGACGTCGACCGCCGGATCGGCGCCGACGGCGGCGTGAACTGGCGCGGCGTCGTCCATCAGATGACATCCGCCAATCGCGCCAAATGTCCCACAGCCGCGTCCAGGGCTCTCCGAGCCTCCGGCGAAAGGTCCGCGAGACGCGCCGCGAGCCAGTCATTCCGTCGGCGACGGATCGCCTCCAAGGCGAACTCCCCGTTCGCGGTCAGCCGGACACCGACCCTTCGTCGATCCGCTTCGCAGGTTGGATCGCGCGCGATCCAACCTGTCGCCTCAAGGCGCTTCAGCTGGGCGCTCATCGAAGGCCTGGTCATCTGTTCCCGCTCGGCGAGTTCAGCGCCACCGATTCCGGGGTTTTTGCAGATGATCATCAGAAGCTGAGCGTCGAGCGCCGAAACACCGGCCTTCAAGGCTTCCTGCCGCAGTCGGCGAGACACGCGCAACAGCGCGGGGCGGAGAGCCTCGGCCAGTCCGAGCACGTCATCTTCTAGATCGGGGTTGAGCGAGGTCATGGGCAGTCAGATAGTTATTAGTTAACCTAACTATCTACCTGTCCCGGTGGTTCTTCAAGCCTACTCAATTTCGGTCCGATGAAAGCTGGGCCGGTTTCCGCTCTTCAGATCCCGGCCTTAGGCATCCATGAATGACAGCGTCTTGCCGGCCGTGTAGCCGGTCTTTGTCGCCAGGGAAGCCTTGGCCGCCTCATATTCGGCGGCCAGGCGAGCCACCAGATCGCCGGCGCCCAGCACTTCCTTCACCGCGCCGATGCCCTGGCCGCACCCCCAGATATCCTTCCAGGCCTTGGCGTCCTGGTTGCCGCCGGAGGCGAAGTTCATCTTGGAGGGATCGGCCTGTGGCAGGTTGTCCGGGTCAAGTCCGGCGCGCTCGACGCTGGGCCGTAGATAGTTGCCGTGAATCCCAGTGAAGAGGTTGGTGTAGATAATGTCTTCGCCGCCACGCTCGACGATCATCTCCTTGTAGCCAGGGACGGCGTTGGCTTCCTTGGTGGCGATGAAGGCCGAGCCGATATAGGCGAGATCCGCGCCCATGGCCTGGGCCGCCAATATGGCGGCGCCATTGGCGATCGCGCCCGACAGGGCGATGGGGCCGTCAAACCACTCTCTGAGCTCCTGGACCATCGCGAAGGGTGACAGCCGTCCAGCATGACCACCCGCGCCCGCCGCGACGGGAATCAGGCCGTCGGCACCCTTTTCGATCGCCTTGTGAGCGAAGAAGTTGGAAATCACGTCGTGGAGAATCACGCCGCCCCAACCGTGGACAGCGGCGTTGACATCCTCGCGGGCGCCCAGCGAGGTGATGACCACCGGGACCTTATATTTGGCGCAGAGTTCGACGTCGTCCTCGAGGCGGTTGTTGGTCTTGTGGACGATTTGATTGACGGCAAATGGCGCCGCCGGCGTGTCCGGATTGGCCTTGTCCCAGGCCGCGAGTTCCTCGGTGATTCGCGCCAGCCACTCGTCCAGTTGCGATAGGGGCCGGGCGTTTAGAGACGGGAAGGACCCCACGACGCCGGCCTTACACTGGGCGATCACCAGATCGGGGCCTGACACGATGAAAAGCGGCGAGGCGATCACCGGCAGGCGTAGACGGTCACGAAGCACGGGCGGCAGAGCCAAGGGATCAATCCTCCAGGGTATCGCCGCCGCCCGTAGTCAGGCGGCGACGTGTCGATTATGACAGCGCCATTAAGGACCCGGTGGCAATTAGGCAACGGCCCGCCTCAAACGGCGGGCAGGCACAGGTCCAAAAAGGTCCGATTCACAAAACTGTCGCACAACGTGACTAGATGCTCCGGCCACGGAAGGGTGGCCATTTGGAGGGCCGCCATCGGTAAGGAACCCAAGAATGAGAAAGCGCAACGCCCTGGTCGCTGGCGCGGCATTGGGCGCCATTGTTATGTCCGGCGCTACTGTCGAGGCGAAGCCCATCCATCACAAACACCCCGCTACCCCATCAAAGGAAACCTTGGAGCTCCAAGGAGAGGTTCAGAATCTAAAAGCCCAGCTACAAGCCTTGACCGCGCGGCTTGACGCGCAGGCGCAAGCGCAACAGCAAACTCAGGTCCAGGCTCAAGCCGCCCAATCCCAGGCCCAAGCGGCTCAATCCACCGCTCAGGCCGCGGCGACGCAGGTGCAGGCGGAGCAATCGCAAATCCTGACCATCCCGACGCAGGTCGACACCGCCACCAAGAAGGCCGCGCCCAAGCCCGGCTGGTGGAACGACACCAAAGTCGGAGCGACGATGTTCGCCGATGCGACCAACATCAGCAACAAGAATAGCGCGGGAAAAAGCGGTCAAAGCGGCACGAATTTTGATATCAAGCGCCTCTATCTGGTGGTCGATCATAAATTCAACAACACTTACTCCTTCAATTTCACAACCGATTTCAACTTCGACAACAATCTGACGTCTCCGAGCGGAGCAAGTTCACCGACCGCCAATGAAGCAGGCGGCGCCAACACGGCGGGTGGGATCAAAACGACACAACTTTATATCAAGAAAGCCTATCTTCAGGCGCACTACGCCGATGCCCTCAATGTCCGCCTCGGTTCCGCCGACTTGCCCTGGGTGCCTTTCGTTGAAGGGATCTATGGCTATCGCTATGTGGAGCAAACCCTCATCGATCGCACCAAGTTCGGCACATCCGCGGATTGGGGCGTGCACGTATATGGCAATTTCCTCAATCACATCGTCAGCTATGCGATTTCGGTCGTGGATGGCGAAGGCTATCGTCAGCCTTCTCTTGGAAATGTGAACCGAACCAACGCTGTGGACGTGGAAGGTCGCCTCAGCGCCACCTACAAGAACGTCACCGTTGCAGTTGGCGGCTACGACGGAAAACTCGGCAAGGCCGTCGAGAACGTTCCAACTTTCCATGACGCCGAGCGGTTCAACGCTTTGATCGCCTACACGACCCCAAAAGTTCGCCTCGGTTTTGAATATCTCTACGCTCGCTACTGGGCGGACGTCACTCAATCCAATCCGGCGAAGACCAACACCACCGACGGCTACTCCGTGTTTGCCTCATACAACTTCACGCCAAAGATTGCCGCCTTCGGCAAATACGAGTGGGTAAAGCCCAAGGCCAATACTGTTCCCGGCGAAAACGACAATTATTTCAATATCGGCGTCTCCTACAAACCAATTGGACCCCTCGATTTTGCCATCGTCTACAAGCGCGACGAAGTGGTCAACGGCTCGTTCTCGACGGGAAATGGCTTCATTGGTATCCCGACAGGCGCGACCGCGGGCAAGGGAACCTACGACGAGGTCGGTCTCTTTACCCAGGTTAAGTTCTAGAGTTGATTTTTGGCGCCGTGGTCGATCGGAATATAGACCACGGCGCGTTTTTCAGAATCGCCCGCATCCGGACGCACCGGGCGATTGTCACGAAACCTACAAGCGTCATCGCTAAGGTCACAAAAACGCGAGCGGCCCGAGGGTCGGCTCGATTCGGGAGACTATCATGATCAAGACAATCGTCACCGCGGCCGCGGTGACAGCCATGGTCGCCGGAGCCGGTATGGCTGTCGCTGCGAACATCTCGGGCGCGGGCGCCACCTTCCCCGCGCCGGTCTACGCGAAGTGGGCCGAGGCCTATAAGGCCCAGACCAACAACGCGCTCAATTATCAAGCCATTGGCTCGGGCGGCGGCAAAAAGCAAATTATCGCCAACACCGTGGATTTTGGCGCATCCGACAAGCCGATGACGTCGGCGGAACTGGCGGCTAACGGCCTTCAGCAGTTCCCGACAGTGGTCGGCGGCGTCGTTCCGGTGATGAACCTCCCCGGCATCAAGGCCGGCCAGGTCCGCCTCACCGGACAGGTGCTCGCGGACATCTATCTCGGCCTGATCAAGAAATGGAACGATCCGGTGATCGCCTCCTGGAACAAGGGCGTCGCGCTCCCGAACCTGCCGATCACCGTGGTGCATCGGTCTGACGGGTCGGGCACCAGTTTCCTGTTCACCAGCTACCTGAGCATGGAAGAACCGAAATGGCAGGCCGGACCGGGCGCCAATGACGCCGTGAATTGGCCCGCGGGTCTTGGCGGCAAAGGCAATGATGGTGTCGCGGCCTTCGTGAAACAAACCACTGGCGCGATCGGCTATGTCGAATACGCCTACGCCAAGCAGAACAACATGGACTATGCGGTCATGCGCAATAAGGCTGGCAAATGGGTCATGCCGACCGCCGCCAATTTCGCGGCGGCGGCGGCCGGCGCCAAGTGGAATGCGGCCCCGGGCTTCTACCTCCTCCTCCTCGATCAGCCTGGCGCGAACGCCTGGCCAATCACGGGCGCGACCTTCATCCTGATGCACAGCAAACAGACCAACGCCCAGTCGGGCCACGACGTCCTGTCGTTCTTTGATTGGGCCTACAAAAATGGCGACGGGGCCGCCGCCGGGCTTGACTACGTTACCCTGCCCGATCCGGTGAAGGCGCTGGTCCGCAAGTCCTGGAAGTCGATTGTTGGCCCGAACGGGAAGCCGGTTTATCCCTGACTCAAGACCTGAGGGGAGACTGCGGCGGCCAGTCAGTGGCGGCCTCCCCTCGTTGATGTTTCCTGGCGCCTGAGATCTGTTCGAGAGGGTCAATGTCGATAGAGTTGAACGCTGTGCGCCGCCGCTCGACCCCTCATGGTTTCGCCTTCGAGCCGATCTTCGAGGGGCTGTGTTTTGGCGCCGCCACGATGTTGCTCATCGCCCTCGGAGGGGTGCTGGTCGCCCTGACGATCGGGGGGTGGCCGGCGTTTTCCAAATTCGGACTGGATTTCATCACCGGCGTCACGTGGGACCCGAATCCCGAGCATGAGGTTTATGGCGCGGCCGGCCCGATTGTCGGAACCCTGCTTACTTCCGCCCTTGCCCTGCTGATGGCCCTGCCGGTCGCGGGCGGCGTGGCTTTCTTTCTGGTCGAACTATGTCCAACCTTCCTTCGCCGTCCCATCGGCACGGCGGTGGAACTACTCGCCGGCATTCCCTCGATTGTCTACGGCATGTGGGGACTGTTCGTATTCGCCCCGTTCTTCGCCAGCCACGTCGAAACACCTCTGATGAGTGCGGCCCCTGCGGGTAGTATCTGGGAGACGGTGTTCTCGGGAATCCCCAACGGATCGGGCATTCTGGCGGCTTCGATCATCTTGGCGATCATGATCCTACCGTTCATGGCGGCGACCTTGCGGGAGTTGCTCAGCACGGTACCCGCTCAAGTTCGCGAAAGCGCCTATGGCTTGGGCGCCACGACAGGCGAAGTCGTGATGAAAGTTACCCTTCCCTACGTCCAACGCGGGGCGATTGGCGCCGTGATGCTTGGACTTGGGCGCGCCTTGGGCGAGACGATGGCCGTGACCTTCATCATCGGCAATTCGCACGGATTTCCGAAAGGCATGTTCGACTCCGGTTCGACGATCGCCTCGACGATCGCCAACGAATTCAATGAAGCCAGTGGTCTGCAATCGTCGTCGTTGATCGCGCTCGGTCTGCTTTTGTTTGTGATCACCTTCATCGTTCTTGCGCTGGCGCGCCTGCTGCTGCGCAATCAAGTGAAGGCCTAGAGCATGGCTGTCTCCGCCCGCCTGGTGGCCACACGCCGCCTGTCGAATCTGGTTTTTGTGGCTTTCTGCGGCGTGGTTACGGCGATAGCACTGACCGCGCTCGCGCTGATCCTTTACTCCCTGGTGACCCAGGGAATTGGTGGAATGAACCTTGATATCTTCACCAAATCCACGCCAGCAGCCGGCACGCCGGGTGGGCTGATAAACGCCATTGTCGGTTCAATCATGATGTCCGTGGTCGGCATGTTTATCGCCCTTCTGATCGGCATACTCGCCGGCACATGGTTGGCCGAATACGCGGGCGAGAGCCGCTTTGGAGCCGTCGTGCGGTTCCTGAACGACGTGCTGTTGTCGGCGCCGTCAATTTTGATCGGCCTGTTTGTCTATGAAATTTTGGTGTTTCCTTTCAAAACCTTCTCGGGTTTCGCGGGGGGCGTGGCGCTGGCCATGCTGGCAGCCCCGGTGATTACTCGAACGACGGAAGACGTTCTGAAGCTGCAACCCATCGCTCTGCGAGAATCGGGCGTGGCTCTGGGCTCTCCGGTCTGGCACGTCATCCGCAATATTCTCTGGCGAGGGGCGACCAGCGGAATCCTGACCGGCGCGCTATTGGCGTTCGCGCGGATCAGCGGCGAGACCGCTCCCCTGTTGTTCACCGCCCTCAACAATCAGTTCTTCAGCTGGGATATGGCCCACCCGATGTCGAGCCTGCCTGTAGTGATCTTCCAGGACGCCCTGACGCCCTATCCAGACCTCAATCGCCTGGCCTGGGCCGGCGCGCTGCTGATCGCCGGTTCCGTCCTGGGCGTGACCATAATCGCCCGCGCCTTCGCCAAGGAGCCCAAACGCTAATGCCCCTGTCGGCCACACACGCGATCCCAGACGTATCGATCGCCAAAATCGATGCGTCGCAGGTAAAGCTGGACGTCCAGAATCTTGATTTCTTCTACGGCAAGAACCGCGCGCTCAAATCGGTTTCCATCCCCTTTGAGGCCAACGCGGTCACCGCCTTGATCGGACCATCCGGTTGCGGGAAATCAACCCTCCTGCGAACCTTGAACCGGATGTACGCGCTTTACCCGGGACAAAGAGCGACGGGCAAAATCATGTTGGACGGAGAAGACATCCTTCGCCCGGGGGTCAATCTCTCCATGCTCCGCGCCAAGATCGGCATGGTGTTCCAAAAGCCGACACCCTTCCCCATGTCGATCTATGACAATGTGGCTTTTGGTGTCCGCCTCTATGAGACGCTGAACAAGACCGACATGAGCGAGAGGGTTGAGGAATCCCTTCGCCGCGCGGCGCTATGGGAAGAGGTAAAGGACAAGCTCCAGACCTCTGGTCTCGGGCTTTCGGGGGGTCAACAACAGCGCCTCTGCGTGGCGCGCTGCATCGCCGTCAAACCTGAGATTCTGCTGCTTGACGAGCCCACCTCGGCTCTCGATCCCATATCAAGCGCAAAACTTGAAGAAACAGTCACCCAGCTCAAGCAAGACTACACAATTGTCATAGTTACCCACAACCTTGGCCAGGCGGCGCGCATTTCGAAATACACTGGTTTCATGTATCTGGGAGAACTGGTCGAATTCGGACAGACCGCTGAAATGTTCACCAAACCGGTCACAACCCGAGGTTCCGACTATATTACAGGCCGTTTCGGCTAGAGAGCCTTCGATCCAGTCCCCCAGTGGCACAATTGGAAACAAGTAACCGTCACAATCGAACCGTATGGTCCGGAATCAGAGACTCTTGTAGAATCGGCGCCTAGAACCATGGAACACACCGTCAGAGCTTACGACCAGGAACTCGACACCATCACCGCGGAGTTGGCGAGAATGGGCGGTCTGGCCGAATCAGAGGTCGCGGACGCCATCAAGGCCATCGCCACCCGCGACATGGCTCTGGCGACGTCCGTCATCCTGCGGGACGCGAAACTGGATGGCCTTGAGATGGACATCGAGCGCAAGGCTGTCCGGCTGATCGCCCTGCGCCAACCGGTCGCCGACGACCTGCGCCGTACAGTGGCGGCGATGAAGATCAGCATGAACCTTGAGCGGTGCGGCGACCTCGCCAAGAACATCGCCAAGCGCGCGCTCGTAATAGCGGAATCGGAACCCCTGGCTCCGCTCACCAGTTCGATCGAGCGCATGGGGGAACTGGTCACAACGCGGCTGAAAGACGTCCTCGACGCCCTGAGCTCACGAGAGGTCGACCAAGCTATCGCCGTGTGGCAGCAGGACCATGAAGTCGATGAACACTACGATGCGATCTTTCGAGAGCTCCTGACCTACATGATGGGCGATCCGCGGATGATCACGGCCTGTGCCCACTTGTTGTTCGTGGCCAAGAACCTTGAACGCATTGGCGACCATGCGACCAATATAGCGGAAATTCTGCACTACGAGATCACTGGCGTAGAACTTACCGAGGAACGTCCGAAGTCGGATGCCTTAAGTCTGCAAACCTTTTGAACACGTCGGCGACCGAACCGGCCAACGCCCTGCGCCCCTATATTCTGGTGGTCGAGGACGAGGATGCGCTTGGTACCTTGCTGCAGTACAACCTCGACAAGGAAGGCTATCGCGTCGCCC
Organism: Caulobacteraceae bacterium; assembly: GCA_025359665.1. Taxonomy (GTDB): domain Bacteria; phylum Pseudomonadota; class Alphaproteobacteria; order Caulobacterales; family Caulobacteraceae; genus Acaudatibacter. The sequence goes on along the minus strand of JANYFU010000410.1, from coordinate 8,428 downwards.
AATGCGCGGACGGCGAGGAAGCCTTGATGAATATCGAGGAGAAACAGCCAGACCTTGTCATACTCGACTGGATGCTGCCGACGGTGTCGGGGATCGAGGTCTGTCGGCGCCTGCGGCAACGGGCGGATACGCGAAACCTGCCGATAATCATGCTCACGGCCCGGGGAGAGGAAACCGATCGCATCCGGGGGCTGGACACCGGAGCCGATGACTATGTGGTCAAACCCTTCTCGATGATTGAACTGTGCGCGCGCGTGCGGGCGGTGCTGCGGCGGATTCGACCGGGCCTGGCGGAAAACCGGGTAAAGCATGGCAATCTGCTGATCGATCGCGTCGCCCATCGGGTGAAGCGTGGCGATCAGGAGGTGCACCTGGGTCCCACCGAATTTCGACTGCTTGATTATTTCATGCAGCATCCGGGGCGGGTGTTCTCCCGCGAACAACTGCTCGACGCGGTCTGGGGCTCGGATGTCTATGTGGAAACCCGTACCGTGGACGTTCATATTGGCCGTCTGCGCAGAGCGCTGAACGTAGAAGGTGACGAAGATCCGATCCGTACGGTACGCTCGGCGGGCTATTCCCTGGACGTCTAAACCTCGGTGAACGGCTTGACCTGCGGCGCGCCCTGAGGTGCAAGAACCGGGTCCCTAAGGAACAGCCAAGCGTGTCATCACCGGTTACCCCTCTCGCCGACGGCTTCAGCGCCGCCACCCGCGCCGAATGGCTCGCCCTGGTCGCCAAGACCCTGAAAGGGGCTGGGCCTGAGTCTCTGGAACGGCAAACCGCCGACGGCCTGCCGGTTGCGCCGCTTTACACCGCCGAGAACCGCCTCACGCCGCTCCGCTTGACGCCGGGATCGCGGATCTCCGAGCGCGGCTGGGATGTGCGGGCCTTTGTGGCCGATGCCAATCTCGTCCAGGCCAATACCGAGGCCCTGGCGGCCCTGGACAGTGGCGCCGACTCACTCTTGCTCAAGATCGACGCCGGCGATGGCTCCGGGCTTGCGGTCCACAATGCGGACGATCTCGAAAAGGTGCTGGACGGCGTCCTTACCGACCTGGCTCCAATAGCGCTGGACGCCGGATTTCTGGGTCCCGACGCGGCCCGCTGGCTTGGCTCGGTCGCCAAGGCGTCACCTGGGGCTCCGTTGTCTTTGCACCTTGACCCGCTGTCGGCGTTCGCCGCTTCCGGGGTCAGCCCCGGGCCGATAGAGGCCCATATCAATGCGGCGGCGTCGGTCGCTGCCCGACTTTGCGAGGCCTATCCGAGGGCGAACCAGTTCCTCGCCAGCGGCTCCGTCGTTCACGAGGCCGGGGGATCGCCAGCCTGGGAAATTGCCGTCACCGCGGCGTCGGCTGTCGCCTACGGCAAGGCTCTGGTCGGCGCTGGGCTGACGATGAGCGAAGCGTTCGCGCGAATAGCTCTCGGCGTCTCCGTTGACGCCGAACCGCTCGGCGCCATTGCCAAACTACGGGCTACCAGGGTGGTTTGGACACGGATCGCCGAGGCCTGCGCCGTCGATATGCCGGCCCGAGTGGAAGCCAGATCGTCCCGGCGGATGCTCACCCGCGCCGACCGCTGGACCAATCTGATCCGATTGACCAGTGCGGGTTTCGCGGCCGCCGTGGGCGGCGCCGACGCCATCGTGCTGGGGGCCTTTACCGACGCCCTGGGACCGCCAGACGCCTTCGCCTCTCGTATGTCCCGGAACGCCCAGCTGATCCTGATGGAGGAAGCCCATCTGGGGCGGGTTTCCGACCCGGCCGGCGGATCCTGGGCCATGGAAGCCCAGACCGCCAATCTGGCCAGGGCGGCGTGGAACGCCTTCGTCGCGATCGAGGCGGCGGGCGGGCTCGTCGAGGCGTTGCGCTCCGGCGTCGTGGCCGCGGCGGTAAGCCAGAACCGCGAAACACTTCGGGCCGCTCTGGCCAGCGGAGCCTTGCGCGTGATCGGTGTCACCGATTTCAAAAGCGCCGAGCCGACGCCGGACCCGCAACCCGTTGATCTCACGCTCCAGGGAACGCCACCCGATCCGCGCCAGGCCGGAGACGACAGTCGATGCGCGCCGCTGTCGGCGGTTCATCTTGAAGGGCTCGTCTAATGACCGCGTTCCCGGACTTCACAACCTTGGCGCTTGACGACCAAGGCGCGTCACCGCGCCTTCCCGCGACCGCCGACCAACCTGGCTGGCAGACACCCGAAGCCATCGTCCTTAAGCCCCACTATGGCCCGGCGGATTCGCAAGACCTCGACTTCACCGGCGGCTATCCCGGTCTCGCACCCTTCCTTCGGGGCCCCTACCCCACGATGTACCGCACCAATCCGTGGACGATCCGACAGTACGCCGGGTTTTCCACGGCCGAGGATTCCAACGCCTTCTACCGGCGCAATCTGGCCGCGGGTCAGATGGGCCTTTCCGTGGCTTTCGATCTCGCCACTCACCGCGGCTATGACTCAGACCACCCAAGGGTAAGGGGTGACGTCGGCATGGCCGGGGTCGCCATCGATTCCATCCTGGACATGCGCACGCTGTTTTCCGGCATTCCGCTGGATAAGATGAGCGTCTCGATGACGATGAACGGCGCGGTGCTGCCGATCCTCGCTCTCTACATCGTGGCGGCCGAGGAACAGGGCGTCGCACACGCCGCCCTCTCCGGCACCATCCAGAACGATATCCTCAAAGAGTTCATGGTGCGGAACACCTATATCTATCCGCCCGACCCCTCGATGCGGATCATCTCCGATATCTTCGCCTATACAGCCAAGGAGATGCCCAGGTTCAACAGCATCTCGATAAGCGGCTACCATATGCAGGAGGCCGGGGCTTCGCTGGATCTGGAGCTGGCTTACACCCTCGCTGATGGAGTCGACTATGTCCGGGCGGGGGTCGCCGCGGGCATGAGCGTCGATTCGTTCGCGCCCCGCCTGTCGTTCTTCTGGTGCGCGGGCATGAACTACTTCATGGAGGTCGCCAAACAGCGCGCCGCCCGTCTGCTGTGGGCGAAACTGCTGCGCGAGAACTTCGATCCGAAGGACTCCCGCTCCCTCTCCTTGCGCGCCCATACCCAGACCAGCGGATGGAGCCTGGCGGCTCAGGATGTGTTCAACAACGTCGCCCGCACCACGATCGAAGCCATGGCGGCGGTCGGCGGACAGACCCAAAGCCTCCACACCAACTCTCTCGACGAAGCCCTGGCGCTGCCCACCGACTTTTCGGCCCGCATCGCCCGCAACACCCAGCTATTTCTGCAGATCGAGAGCGGCCTGACGGATGTCATCGATGTCTGGGGCGGCAGCCATTACGTCGAGCGCCTGACCCATGACCTCGCGGCCCGCGCCCTGGGCCATATCGCCGAGGTGGAAGCCGCCGGCGGCATGGCCAAGGCGATCAGCCTGGGCCTGCCGAAACGCCGTATCGAGGAAGCCGCCGCCCGCACCCAGGGCCGGATCGACAGCGGCGCCCAGACCCTGGTCGGCGTGAACCGCTATCTGAACGATGATGCCGACGATATTCCCATCCTGACCGTGGACAATTCCGCGGTCCTGGCCAGCCAGATCGCCAAGCTCGCCCAGCTACGGACCGAGCGCGATCCCGCCGCGGTGGAAGCGGCGCTAGTGGCGCTGGAAGCCGGCGCGCGCGGCAAGGCCAATCTGGTCGCCCTGGCGGTCGAGGCGGCCCGGGCGAAGGCAACGGTCGGCGAGATCAGTCTGGCGCTCGAGCGGGCTTTTGGCCGCCATCAGGCCAAGCCCGAGGTGGTTCGCGGGGTCTATGCGGCAGCGGTGGGCGCGCAGCCCAAGGTGACCCGGGCGCGCCAGATGATCACCGCCTTCGCCGAGGCCGAGGGGCGGGCGCCGACCATTCTGGTGGCCAAGATGGGCCAGGATGGTCATGACCGGGGCCAGAAGGTGATCGCCACCGGCTTCGACGACCTGGGGTTCGCAGTCGATGTGGGTCCGCTGTTCGCAACCCCGGCCGAGGCCGCCCAGGAGGCCGTAGCAAAGAACGTTCACGTGATCGGCGCCAGCTCACTGGCGGCGGGCCATCTGACCCTGATCCCGGAACTTCGCGCCGAGCTGAAGAAGCTTGGCCGGAGCGACATCATGATTGTGGTCGGCGGGGTGATCCCCAAAGGCGACTTCGACGCGCTTAAAGCCGCCGGCGCCCGGCTGATCTTCCCACCGGGCACGGTGGTCGCCGACGCGGCCGTGGCGATCCTGGACGCCCTGAACGCCGACCTCGGCTACGCCCAGACCGAAACGGCCGCCTAAGCGATCAGGCGGGATCTCCGCCCACCTTCACGACCGGCGCCTCGCCCGTTTCGATATCGACGTCGAAGGTCTCCAGGAACCGCGAGACCAGCATGTAGAAGCCGATGACGATGGTCAGCTCCTGCAGCGCCTTGTCGCCCAGCGCTTCGCGCATCGGCAGGAACGTCGTGTCGCTGGCCCTGACGTTGGTCACGACATCGTCGGTGAACGCCATCACCAGGCGCTGCGTGGCGTCGAAGGCGCCGGCCTCCGGGCCTTCGTGGATGGCCTTGATCAGGTCGTCCGACATGCCGATCCGACGCGAGATCGCTTCGTGCTGATAGACTTCGTAGCTGGCCTTGGACAGTACGCCGACCCGCACGATGGCGATCTCGCGCAGCACTGGGTCCAGGCTGGTCTTATTCAACAACAAGCCGCCGAACCGGCTGAAACCTTCGAGCAGGTCGCCCGTATGGCCAAGCATCTTGAAGATGTTCAGCGCCGGCAGACCCGCATAGGCCTTGGCCGCCCGGCCGGTGGCGAGGGCGGGGTCGTAGTAGGGTATTCTGGCCAAGAGCGCTTCTCCGTTGGTGTTTTGCGGAGAGACTAACAGGTCGCCGGCGCCCGAGGCTACCGGCCTTGGCCTTGCAACCTCAGTTGGCCGCCGCCAAGCGCTTCGCCTGATCGAGCCAGGCGTCGCGAAGGCTGCGGCCCTTGAGCTTCAGCTCGGCGTCGAAGGCCGCCATCTGTTCGGCCGTCCAATCGGCCAGCTGGGCGAAACGGGTGACGCCGCGCTCGGCGAGGGCGGCGGCGCTGCGGGGACCGACACCGACGAGCTGGGTAAGGTCGTCATCGGCGAGCGGGATATCAGCGGCGACGCTCAACACCTCCACTTCCGGAGTGGGCGTCATTTCCAGGGCGGGCGCTTCGGGCTCCGGTTCGATGGCGATGATTTCGACGGCCGGCGTTTCGATTACAGCTTCAGGCGCCGCCTCTATGGCGAGCACCTCGGGGGTTGGCGGCAGCGCCATCGCCTCCAGGTTCACCGGCCGGGTCCAGCGGGTCATCAGCCACCAGGCCGCGCCGGCGCTGGCGGCGGCGCCGAAGGCGAGCCACAGAGGATTGGCCAAGCCGATGGGCAGGCTGAGGGACCTGAGTGCGCGGTCCCGAAGAACCGAAGGGGTCTGGGTTTCGGTCAGCCAAGACATGGTGCTACTCCTGAAAGCTGAAATTGTTGCAGTGCAGCATAGCGCATTTGAGCGCCGGGACCACCTGAAAAATCAACGTCGGTCACGCGCCGCCGCCAACCATGGTCACGCGTCCCAGAGCGCCATCCTCTCCGATCTTGGTAGCGATCCATTCGGCCGCGGCCCGCGCGGGGATTTCGAGGCCGGGAGGCGGATTGACGACGATCACGGCGCAGCCGTTCAGACGCATCGGATCGGTGAGCGGTCGAAGGCGGATTTCCACCGCCAGCACGGCGTGGCCGGCGGCGGCGTCTTCGACATCTCCGAGGAAGCCGTCGTACGTGGCCAGATCCTTGATCGGCAGCCAGATCGCCAAAGTCGCCCGGCCATTGACCGCGAGAATGGCGGTCAGAAGGTCGAGCGCCCGCACGTAGTCGTCGCCCTGTTCGAACGGGGGATCGACCAGAACCAATAGCGCGGCCGGCGATGGCGGCGCCACGGTCGGCGCATGCACCCAGCCATCGCCCTTGTGGACGACCGCGCCCAACTCGCGGGGCAGCACCTGCTTGAGCGCCGCATGATCGTCGGGTCGTAGTTCGCAGGCGATGTAGCGATCGCGCGGCCTTAGCGCATTGGCGATCAGGACTGGCGAGCCAGGATAGTATCGCCCCTCTTTCGGAGCGTTGACCCGTCCAACGGCCGCCTTCAAATCATCAAACACAGAGGGCGCGTCAGCGTCGGCCATCAGGCGGCCGATCCCCGCCTCCGCCTCCCCGGTTCGCCGGGAGAGGTCGCCGCGCAGGTCGTAGAGCCCCGCCCCCGCATGGGTGTCGATCACCGTCAACGGCGCCGCGCCCACCGTCAGGTCCCGCAGCAGTCGGGTCAAAATCGCATGCTTGAGCAGATCGGCGAAATTTCCGGCGTGGAAGGCGTGGCGATAGTTCATAGGGTTCCGTAAAGCCTTGGGCGGCGGAAAAAAGGGAGAGAATGATGCGGGCGGTTATTCGGCGCGGTGGCGCGCTTGTGGTGGACCAGATGGCGACGCCGGCTCTGGAGGCCGGACAGGTGCTGTGCAAGACCCTGGTTTGCGGCATATGCGGCTCCGACCTGCACGCGCTCGACCACTATGACCACATGATCGACCTGACCACGCGGATCGGCGGGATCAGCCACATGAAAAAGGGCGCGGACACGGTATTCGGCCACGAATTCTGCTGCGAGGTGATGGAATCGGGTCCCGACACCTCGGGCCGGTTCAAGCCCGGAGCCCGGGTGGTTTCCGTGCCTGGTCTGATGACACCGGCGGGGTTCGAGACCGTGGGTTATTCGAGCCGCATCCCCGGCGGCTTCGCGGAGACCATACTGCTCAGCGAAATGCTGATGCTGGAGGTTCCCAACGGCCTGAGCGCCGAGCATGCCGCCCTGACCGAACCCCTGGCCGTCGGCGAACACGCGGTGGTCAAGGGCGATGTGGAGGGCGACCATGTGCTGATGGTGGTCGGTTGCGGACCCGTCGGCCTGGCGGTGATCGCCTCGCTGAAGGCGCGCGGACTTGGTCCGATCGTCGCCGCCGATTTCTCCCCCGAGCGCCGCGCGGCGGCCCAGCTGATGGGCGCCGACCGGGTGATCGATCCGGCCCAGGTGTCTCCGCACGACTCCTGGGCGGAACTGGGCGTGCCCGGCAGCCAGGCCGAGGGGGTGATCGCTGCGGCTCAGGGCAAGGGCATGCGCCGGCCGCTGATCTTTGAATGCGTCGGCGCGCCGGGTGTGGTGCAGGCGCTGGCCCTCGCAGCGCCCGGCGGCACGCGCATCGTGGTGGCCGGGGTTTGCATGGAGACCGACCATATCGAGCCCCTGGTGCTGATCAGCAAGGAGATCGAGCTGCGCTATGTGCTGGGTTATACGCCCGAGGAGTTCGCGGCCTCGCTGCGCAACCTGGCCGAAGGCGTGACCAAATATGCCAACGTGATCACCGGCATCGTCAGCCTGGACGAGACACCCGACGCGTTCGTGCGGCTGCAGACCGACAAGAGCCAGATCAAGATCCTGGTGGCGCCGGGGAAATAGCGTCGCCTAGCCGCCGACGCGCATCCGCGTCAGGCCCTCCTGGGCGGTGGAAGCCACCAGCCGGCCGTCGGCGTTGTAGATCTCGCCGAGGTTGAAGCCGCGCGAGCCGGAGGCCGACGGGCTCTTCTGGGCATAGAGGTGCCAGTCGTTGAAATCCGACGGGCGGTGGAACCAGATCGCGTGGTCGAGGCTGGCCGACTGGAAACCCGGCGTGCGCCAGTTGACGCCATGCGGCCGCATGGAGGTGGAGAGCAGTGACATGTCCGACGCATAGGCCAGCACCGCCTGCTGGGTGGCGACGTCGGCGGGCAGCGGCGTCACGGCGCGCATCCAGACATTCTGCGTCGGGGGAGCCGGAGCCGGGTTTTCGACATTGCGGCTGTCGATCCAGCGCATCTCGATCGCCCGCAGCCACCCGGAGTCCTCATCCTCGCCGGCCAGGGCCTCGGGGCGCGGCACGTCCGGCATCGGGTCCTGGTGCTCCATGCCCTCTTCGGGTTCCTGGAACGAAGCCGCCAGGTTGAAGATCTGGGCGCCGTGCTGGATCGCCGTCACCCGGCGGGTAGTGAAGCTCTTGCCGTCGCGCGCGCGGTCGACGTCGTAGAGGATCGGTACTGACGGGTCGCCGGGGCGGATAAAATAGCAGTGCAGTGAATGGCAGTGCCGCGTCTCGACCGTGCGGTAGGCGGCCAGCAGCGACTGGGCGATGACCAGGCCGCCGAAGATGCGCGGACCCTGGTTGCGCGGCGCGACGCCACGGAACAGATTCACCTCGATGCGCTCGAGCGCCAGGGTGTCGATCAGGTTCTCGGTTTCAGCCATATGCTCGCCCTCGTCAGCGGAGCCACTTAGCGGGCGCAGCATTGCCGGGCAAGCTAGCGCCCGGTGGCGGAACGCGCGCGCCGGCTGTAGCCTGCCCGTCAACA